>JAKPPK010000457.1 GCA_029547385.1 Candidatus Latescibacterota bacterium | reverse complement strand
CTCCCGCTTCTCCGCGGCCATGCGTGGAAGCGCGCCGGTGAGGTCGGGGATTTTCGAAAATATCCCCGCGATAGAGCCCGCTGCGTAAGAAGCTTCCCGAAGGGCAAATAGAAGAGGGGCCGCAAAAAACGCCGCCGGGTGGCGTGTACGGCGGGCCGCATCTGCGCCAAGTGCCAAGGCATACGCAGCGACGACGCCAAAGAAGGACCCGGTGAGCAGCCCGATATTCCCCGTAATTGCGACCACCCCAATCGCAAGTGCGAGGGCGGAGCATTCGAGCAGAGGAACAACATAGAGCGGCTCGAGAAGGCCTCGATCATAGCGCCCCATCCACCAGCGGGCTCTTCCCATGCGGAAGAGCTGGCGGGCCCACGCGCGGACAGTGGTTCGGCGGCGGTGATACACCCACGCCTCCGGCGAAAACGCAAGCCGCCAGCCTGCGCGTTCAATGCGCCGGCTGAACAGGATGTCTTCGCCGTACCAGATGGTGGGGAATCCTTCGGCCGAAATTGCAGCGTCACGGCGGGCTGCCATGTTGAATGAGCGTGGATGATAGGATCCACCGCGCGTCTTCTTCGCCCCTCGAATGCCGCCGGTGGTCAGAAAGGACGTCATCAGGTAGTCGATCAACCTTGTGAGAAGGGGGTCACCCGGCTGGCTCCTGTCTGGTCCGCCGACAGCGCCGACCTTTGGGTCTGAAAACGGTTCGATAAGAGCGGAAAGCCACCCAGGATGGACAACGCAGTCAGTATCTACAAAGACGACGATCTCCCCTGATGCCCGCAGTATTCCGCGATTTCGACCGATTCCGGGTCCCGAATTCGGTTGCCGCAGCACAGTAGCGCGATCGCTAATCGGAGCAAGGAGGTGGGAGACGCGTTCCAGCGTGCCGTCGGTAGATCCGTCGTCCACCAGGATTAACTCCACGTCCGGACGGGCGAGGTCGTTCTGGAGTGACTGAAGGAGGCGAATCAGCTCGTCCGCACGATTGTAGGTGACAATGACAAGCGATATGCGCACCGTCTCCGGGCGATCGGCCATCAGAGAATGCCCTTCGTGGAAGGGATCTCGCCGGATTCGCTTCCAACGACGGTCCATGCTTCCGAGAATGCGCGTGCCGCCGCTTTGAAGCACGCTTCCACCGCATGATGCGCGTTCCCGGCCCTCAGGAGGTCTATGTGGAGGTTGCACTTGGCATGGACAGACAGGGCGCGGAAGAACTCCCACGCAAGCTCAACATCGAAATCCCCAATCTTCGCGGGGGTGAGTTCGGCGCCGATCACGCAGTACGGGCGGCCTGAAAGATCAACCACCACGCGCGCCAGCGACTCATCCATCGGGACGAATGCCGCCGCGTAGCGTCGTATGCCTCGTTTTTCGCCGAGTGCCTGCGCGATTGCCGTCCCGAGCACAATCCCCACATCCTCGACCGTATGATGTCCATCTACCTGCGTGTCACCTTTGCAGTCGAGGGAAAGACTCATGCCGCCGTGTCTCGCGAAAAGGGTTAACATGTGATCGAAGAAGCCGATGGAGGTGCTTCCGTGGAATACGCCGTTGCCCTCCAGCGAAAGCACAATACGGACATTCGTTTCCTTCGTGGAACGGTGTACCTCAGCAGAACGTGCCATACCTGTAACCTCATCCTTACGCATTCGGTTCAAATTCCGGCGAAACCGACTGGGTTTTGCCGCCGTCGGCGCGTACAATCATCATTACGGGAATCCCCCTGCGGCGACTACTCCGAAAGTACCGAAACGCCACGGGCGGGGGCAACAACTTTCGGCTGGTGCTCGGGTATGACGCGGGACGATGTGATAGGATTCATTGCGCAGAGGATTCTGCGCATCAACGGGCATGTGCCCTGGCGGGTGCACTTCACGTCGCGCGTGGTGAATCCGGAACGGGTTGTGCGTGGGAAGAACACCTTCCCCGGAGATTCTCCCGGCTGCTACATTCAGGCGGCGAACGGTATCTACATTGGTGACAACACCAATATCGGTCCGGGAGTCGGCCTGATCAGCGCCAACCATGATCCGACCGACAACACGCGGCACCTGCCGGGGCCGCCGATCAGGATCGGGAGAGACTGCTGGATCGGGATGAATGCGGTCATATTGCCCGGGGTCACTCTGGGAGACGGTGTGGTCGTGGGAGCAGGGGCGGTGGTTACCCACGATTTCCCCGACCGCGTGGTAATCGCGGGCAATCCGGCACGCGTGATTCGCGAAATCAGGGACGGCACCAACAATAACGAGGAGAGCGTCCCTTCAGCATAGGAGAGACGCTCTCAGTCAGCCGTTCGCAATTCAGAAGGGGAGATCCTCGTCCTCGGCGGACATATCCTCCGGCAACTCAATCCCGGTTTCTTTCTGCTTCCGCGGTGGTGCCCCCCGGCGCGGCGCGCTCGTTGCTGAGGAGAGCGGCTCCTCCGGCGGCGGAACGTCGCTGTCGTATCCTGATTGGTCAGAGCGCGATCCAAGAAGCTGCATGGAGGTGACTACGATTTCGGTGAAGTTCTTCTTGTTCCCCTCCTGATCCTCGTAGCTCCTGTACGCAATCCTCCCCTCGAGATACACCGGCCTGCCCTTTCGCAGATACTGACCCGCAACCTCCGCCAGTTTTCCCCAGATTAAGATATTGTGCCACTCGGTCCGCTCCTGTTTCTTGCCTTCTCGGTCCGTGAAGTTCTCCGAGGTTGCGAGGGAGAAGCGGCATCGTGGGGTCCCTGAGGGCGTCTGATCGACCACTGGATCCTTGCCGAGGTTCCCGATGAGAATCACTTTGTTCACGCTCGCCATGGGGCCTCCTCAGATGGTTGGTGGTGAAACAACGCGAGCGAGCCGGTGGGGCAGCTCGCTCGCGGGTGAAAGATCAACAAATCCCGATCCGGGCCATTTCAGACGAAATCAACCACCCACACCCGAAGTGTGGGTGATCGGCTTGATGTTGATATGGTCGTATGTCACGATAATTCTGAACGTTTTCGAAACCCCGGTGTTCCACGTGTACGTGAAATTGAACGTGTATGACCTGCGGTCCTTCTGCAACGTGGCCTGTTCCTTGGGCAAGGGATAATCAACCTGCTGCGTCCCGTTTTTGAAGTAATTCTCCAACTCCGGCAACCGGGCCATCAATACCCCAAGCACCATTTGCCAGTAGGCGGGGTCCATGCCGGCAGGCGGATCAATGGCCGCGCCGCCAACTTCGCCGCTCCTCGACGCTTTCCCAAGCCCCAGAGACACATTCAACGGCACCGTGGTCGTTGTCACGCCGCTCATCACCAGATTCGCGACTTGATCCGGTGTGAGAAGCGTCGACGTGCTGACGGTCTGCACCGCAGTGGACAGCGATGGTGTCTTGCCTATGCAAAGGACAGTATTCGTGTTCGTCAACCCTGGAACGTTGTACGTCGCCGTCCCATCAGCGCCGATGGTTGCGACGCCGATTTTCACCCAGGTCATCGTCGTAAGGTTGAGACGAAGCACATCCACCGTGCCGCCTGCTGCCGCGGCGAAATCAGACGAATTCAGGGGAAGCGGGAACTTGACCGTCACAGTTCCCGTCGTTGTCGCGTCCGTTTGTATTTGTACCGCGCTTACCACCGACTGCGTGGTGCTGATCGTAGGTACTTCCGACGCGGTCTGCAACGCAACCGAAACACTGCTGATCCCGGAATTCGCGGGTAGTGTCACCTGTGCCGGAGCCGCGGTAGAATAAGTACCTGTCACAACCGGTGGTTGGGGGATAGTGACCGTTGTGCCGGCACTTGTAACCAGCGAGCTTGCCACTGAGATCGTGTTAGAGTTTTCCAGTTTCCGGAGGGTAAACACAACCTGCGGCACAGCGGAACCGGTGATCGAAGCCGTCGTCACCTGGAGTGTGTACCCGGTTTTCACGATCGCGACCTGATACGTTCCCACCCCGGCCAGGTTCCCGAACGCGAATTTGAACGGTGCTGTCGTCACCGAGGCCAGCGTCGTATCGCGAAGAATACTGCCACCCGAAATAAGAACGACACGCGTTCCCTGGATGTCCCCTGCGCCACCACCTGTCGGGGCGTTCAGCGTCACACTGATGGACGTGGCAGGTGGCGGTGTCACCCAGTTACTTTCCTGCGTGCGTGAGACAACACTGCGGCTGCAGCCACCGCCGATTGCCGTCAGCGCCAGCCCCAGAAGGACCACGAGCGATCTGTTTTTTTGTTTCATTGTTCCCCCACCGGAGAAAAGGTGCTTCCTCACTGGCATGCCTCTGATTGCCGTGCGCGCACCCGATTTCGCGCGCGTTCAAGATTGTTGAGAACAGCCACGGGGTTGTATGCCCCGACATGGTCCTCAACTGATTGTTTCGTGACCAGGTCCACACCAACATCGCCCACGCGGTACCGGTAGGACCACGCGAACGCTGAAGTAGATGTTACGCGAAATCTTTCCGGCATCCCTCGTTCACGCGGGGGTAATGGTATTTCCATCCTTACCCCGCCAAGAAGCCGCGTATTCTGACGATCTACTCGCTTCAAATAATCAGAGTACCCGTTCGATTGGATTCCAAAAACAGTGAGCTTCGTTTCGCCGAACGAACGCTCGACGTCAATTCGCCACGCACGATCACCCACAAGATACCTGCCCCACCGGGCGGTAATGCGCAAATCGAATCCGGTTACCCTGTAGCTGGTCCACGCTTCGTACGGCGTATTGTAAAGCGGCCACACGAAAACCCACGTGCGATAGCGCTGATTGGCATCGTTCAGAACCTGATATCTTCCTGGTGCAATGTAACCGAAACTGCCGCCGAATCCCCAGGTCCCATCTGGCGAATACTGCTTCGCATCAACCACGATACCGTACGAATCATACCGCCAGTTCGCCATTTCGACCATGCCGCCGCAAACGGAAAGAAAGCCGCTCTTCCCCACCGGGCGGAGATACGACAACAACGCCGATCCCGGGCGCAACTCATTGTAACGGCTGTCGTTGTAAACAGGTCCCCCGGTGTTGTACGCCGGGAAGAACATACGTCCCGAAGCATTCAACCCGGGAAGAAATGCCGTCGAAAACTCGGTGCTTACGTCGAAATTCGCACGGATCCACACGCCGGGAAGACCAAACTCACTGAGAATCCTGCCCGGCCCGATTGCAAGGTCCACTTTCCTCAGTGAAGAGTTGCGACGTTCGGATGGACATTCCGACCCATCGAACTCGACACGGAGCAGTTGGCGAAATTCTTCCGTTCCGATGCGTCCCTTCACCCATGCGCGGACGTCACCCGCGCGGGCACTGAGCGAGGTCACAGGAACCGCCAGCCGCTCCGCCACGACGTTCACTACGACGTCGTCCGGAACCGAGGATGCGACAACAGTTAACGCCTCGATCATCCAGACGACAGGGTACCGGATTCTTCGATTTTCACACCACACGACGACACTGGAATCGGTGGTTTCGCACGCGAGATTTTCATACCCGGCACCATGCAGCCGGTCCAGCGCTCCAGAACAACAGTGCTCGGACGCCCCTCCGGGCACCCAAGCACCGAACAACAATCCAGCCGAGAAAAGAAGGGTTACCCAGCGCAATGCGCCGCTCCCCGTATCCTGAGGGGATCAGCCTTCTTCCCTTAACAACTCCTGAAGCTGTTGGAGTTCCTGCTCGGCCTGCAACCTTCTTTCGCGAATGCTGCGAAGCTGCTGCTCGGCGAGGTCATCCACAGGGCGAGCTGAAGTCACGCCGATTCGTGCACCAAGCAGCTCCTCTCTGATCACCTGACGTATGCGGTCCTCGTCAACCTGTCCCGCGCCTTCTACCACCTGCACTGATTCCGAAGAGTAGGGAACCATCATGGCGTAACCGCCCGATTGCATACCACGGGACGGCGCCATCGCGTACCCGCCGCGGCGGCGGTTCGCTTCCAGAAAACCGGACAGAACGCCCTTCGTCGGCCTCGATACAAGCTGACCAAAATTCACCGAAAGCCCGAACTTCATCTGCGAGCCCTGGATGCTCACGCTGGCGTCTTCTTTCCTGGGCTTGCCGGTAACCGGGTCTATCAACTGAGAACCGGTTGATCCCAGAACGGGGAACTGGTCGTCAAAGCTACCCATAGTATAACGCCCTTGGAAAAAGAGCGTTAATCGGTCCTGGAGAGCGGGAACCGTGTACTCGAGACCGGCCATTCCGACAAAAAGAGGGCCGGAGCCGGTAGAAGTAACCGTCGAAAGGATACCCGTATTCGTCAACTGGGAATTCGAGCGTTCCACGAGCACCGATCCGCCACCCGCACCGAGGTAAATGTGCGGCCACCATTTGCCGGCTTCGGTCGGGATGTAGTAGAGCAGAGAAACGCTGATGGGGTTCAGCTTCACTTCATTCGCTTCGTAACCGATCATGCCGCCGTAATTGCGGCGACTTCCCACGGATTGCTTCCAGGAGTCGTACTCCACGAGCGCGAATAGGTCATTATGCAACCTGAGTTTCGCGTTCAGACCCAGCCCGCTCGAGGATGAGAACAGAAAGCTCTCGGGTCCTACTCGCTTCCCCCAGATGGTCTGAGCGGAATCCAACGGCTGCCGGATGTACACAGGGGTGAGCGTGCCACCGACATTGATCATCGTTGGATTGCTCTGGTCCACCCAGCGGACGTTGTACGCGTCCATCGAGGGTGTCCAGCTTCCGTACGAAATGCCTATGCTCACCGGATACCGGTTCACGGCATGAACGGGGGACGCGCAGACGGCGGCGCACACTGCTATCCCGGCGACCAACACCAGCAAACCACGTCTCATTGGTGGTTCCCTCCCTCAATCACTCCCAGTAATTCCTTCCGGGCGGAACTTTCAGCGCGTTCCAACCCCGGCGGAATGCATCCGTTCATGCAGAGCCTGAACAACGAAAGACCTTCACATCGCGCAGAAATGCGGGCCTTCGGCCCCCGCGCGTATAACAGATAGTCTCTCACACTAGATAAGGATACCTCTCCTCAATCCTTCTGTCAAGCAAGCACACAAGTTCTTTTTTTGTCAAAGATTTTACGGTGCTGATCCGAAAAAACACACGAGCCTCCAACAAGGACACTCCACAAGACCTCCGAACCCTCGACGGGGCACGCCGCGATCGCTCTGGTCTGCGTCAACCATCATACCTGCATTCCCGCGCCGCATCCGCAAATGCGCGGATGTTTTCCGGGTTGCCGTGAAAGAAATGATCGGAAGGGCAGCATATGTATCCCCCGTCAGGGCACGCCGCGTGACACTGCACCACCAGACGCCGTGCATCCTCCGGCGTCCCCCGCTCAAATCCCTGCTGTTGGTCGAACCCGCCCACAAAAAAAAGCCTGTCGCCAATCATCCTTCGTGCCGCGGAAAGATCTGCATTGCCGCCCATACTGGGTGGGGTCATTGTCTCCAGACCATCCGCGCCGTTGGTTGCAACCAGATCAAGCAGGTTCATAACACCCCCGCAAAGATGATACACGATTTTCGTGCGAGGCGACTTCTCCCGCAGTGCGACATGGTACACGCGATCGTACGGCAGGCAAAATCTCGCGTGCAGGTCCGGGCTTATCACAGTATCGGAACCAGCACCGCCCCCTGTTGATACGATATCCGACGGATTCGGCGGCGACTTCTCGATCGTCGAGACTCTCTTCGCCAAAATCACGTCGAGCATGTGCCTCGTACGTTCCGGTTCGTCCAGCGCCGTCATGATGGCGCTCACCGTTCCCATCAACGTGCAGAGGTCCTGCCACGGCGCTCCCTGGCCGTATCCACGCGACGCAGTCCGGACAATGCCGCGGTTCCCGAGACGGTTCAGATCTCGCATCACCGGAGACCAGTCGAATGTCGGCGAGGGGCAGTATTTCTCAAACAGTTCAAAGTCACGCTCGGTTTTGATCAGGTATTCCGTGGTCCATGTGGTGATATCGTTCCCTGCTTCGGCACCCGTCAGGTCTCCCCCGGGCGTGCGGACCCTGATTTTCCAGTGGCGGACACCCTCCCGGTCAGTTTCGCACAGGACTCTTTCGCGGATCCATCGCGATTGTTCCGTGTCATCAACTGAAACGACCGGGTCCGAGTAAATCACCATGTCCATCCCGAATTGCTCATAGGCTGCCCACTGATCGATTCCTCCCAGATACGTGCGGAGGTAGTACGGCATCCAGCGGTGAACCTGAACAGGGAGGCGATCAGGTTTCCCGTTGTTGATCGCGGTGAGGAGACGTTCCCTGCTGTCCATTCCGACGCGGGCGAGGTCGCGAACCACATGTCGTCAACCGGACCTCGCTTTCCCTCCCTTTGCTTCGTGGTCCATGAAAAGCTGGTACGCATCGCGAAGAAAGCTGCGAAAACCTTCTGTATCAAGCTCCTCCTGACGGAAGGCAACGATTTCCACCATCGTCCATGTTCTGATTCGGCCGTTCATCGTAACACGCGACCACGAACCGTACAGCGGTACGTCATCGAGCTCGTCAAACGGTTTCAGATCAAGCTGTTTCCGCAATTTGTCCCCGTCAAACGAGCCCTTTGGAACCCGGACTTCCATCGTCACAAACTGCCAGGAGTCTGTGCGGAAGGCGATCCAGCGGCGTGCTCTCTCCGGATACACACTTACGAGATGTTGATTGGACCACACGACGGAGACGGGAGCGATCTTCTTGATCTGGTCAATTATCCAGAAGATCAGCGCTCCTTTCCACAGCGGCTGTCGGCCTTCCCTGAGTCGGTTGTCGGATGTGTGCCACGCAATCCCGTCTGTTTTCCAGGGCGGTGCAGGGCCGCCGGACGGAACATCCTCCTCAGGAAACTCCTCCAACCCCCGTGTTTCGGTTTCGACCACCGCGATTGCTTCCCGGGCGTCTTTCCTGTTCGAAACAGCCGGCACCTTCTGCGCCAGAGCCCTGCGCAAAACCGCGCCCGTGTGGCTCCTCTCGCATGCCGCCACATCCTCCGGGGTCCCGGCAACCACAATGTAGCCACCCGCGTCGCCACCTTCGGGTCCAAGATCGATGATCCAGTCAGCCGCCTGAATCACCAGAACATTGTGCTCGATCATGATGACCGTGTTCCCCTGATCAACGAGGCGGTTCAATACGTCGAGAAGCCGTTCCGTATCCGCGAAGTGGAGCCCCGTAGTCGGTTCGTCAAGAATGTACACCGTCCTGCCGGTTGAAGGCCGTGCAAGCTCGCTGGCCAGTTTCAGCCGCTGCGCTTCTCCTCCCGACAGGGTAGTGGCTGATTGCCCCAGCTCCATGTACCCGAGGCCTACATCGCACAGCGTCTGAAGCAGACGCCGTACCCGCGGCACACGCTGGAAATGTTCCAGTGCAACCTCCACCGGCATCTGCAGCACTTCGCCAATCGACACGCCGCCGAACGTTATCTCGAGCGTCTCCCGGTTATACCGCAATCCGTGGCAGTCTTCACATTCCACCCAGACGTCCGGCAGGAAGTGCATCTCAATGTGCCGTTTTCCGTAGCCCCAGCAACGTTCACAGCGCCCGCCCGGCACATTCGTGCTGAACCGCCGCGCCGTGTATCCTCGCATCTTCGCTTCCGGCACCTGCGCGAAAAGTTCACGCAGTACGTCGAAAACGCCGCTGTACGTTGCCGGATTGCTGAGCGAAGAGGAGCCTATCGGTTCCTGGTCAATGAGTATCACTTTGTCCACAAAACTCGTACCGCGCACCTCGTCGTGCGCGCCCGGGATGAACTGCGCTTTGTGGAGAGCACACGCGAGAGCCCGATGGAGCGTGTCGTTCACCAGCGTGCTCTTCCCGGAACCGGATACCCCCGTTACCACGGTCATGGTTCCCAGCGGAAATACGGCGTGAATGTCCTTGAGATTGTGCTCCCGGGCTCCGACGATGACGATCTCTGTTGCGCCCATGGCACACGGATTCTAGCAGGTGAGGTGGACGGCCGGGCCTTTCGGGCCCCGGCCGTCGCGGCGACGGCGGCCGGCGGCCCCTACCCGATTAGGCCCCGTAGCTGCTCCCCTCTCTGTCGGTGTTATCGCCGCCCGCCGCCCGCACCCCGCCTAGTAGCCGAGAGTAGCCAGCCGATCCTTCAGCCCGCGGACGACGTCTCGCTGAGCCTCGAGGGCCGGGTGATTCACGGCCTCGACTTTGCCGTGGAACAGAGCCAGGTTCATCTGGGCGCGCATCAACTGCTTGAGAACGGCACGCGCCGCCGGACCCCTCGTCTTCTTCATCCCGCGCAGGATCTGTCGCCGCCTCCGTCCGCTCCGCAGCACCTCGAACTCCTCAGCCGTCACTACGTCACCCCCCACCTCGGCCTTCATGAGCCGGGAGAACGCCTGGGCTTCGCGCCTGCGGGCGAACACGGCCAAGAGGACGAG
>JAKPPK010000314.1 GCA_029547385.1 Candidatus Latescibacterota bacterium | reverse complement strand
TTCGTGATTCGTCTTTGTGCCGTGCATCCGGTCGATAAGGAATTCCATCGCCTCCGCGGAACTCATCTGCGCCAGGAACTTCCGAAGTATCCACACACGATGCAGTTCGAATTCGGTGAGGAGAAGCTCTTCGCGACGCGTTCCTGATTTGTTCACATCAATCGCGGGGAAGATGCGCCGGTCCGAAAGCTTACGGTCGAGCACGAGTTCCATGTTACCCGTTCCCTTGAATTCCTCGAAAATCACCTCGTCCATACGGCTGCCCGTATCAATGAGCGCGGTGGCGATGATCGTAAGCGAACCGCCCTCTTCGATGTTTCGCGCAGCTCCGAAAAACCGCTTCGGGCCATGCAATGCGTTCGCATCCACACCGCCGGAGAGAATTTTCCCCGAGTGAGGTACCACCGTGTTGTGGGCGCGGGCAAGTCTGGTGATACTGTCCAGCAAAATCACCACATCGTGCCCGTATTCAACAAGCCGCCGTGCCTTCTCGATAACCATGTCCGAAACCTGCACGTGGCGGTTCGGCGGCTCGTCGAACGTGGAGCTGATCACCTCGCCATCCACCGACCGCTGCATGTCAGTCACTTCTTCCGGCCGTTCATCGATAAGCAGAACGATCAGTTTGATATCAGGGTGATTGTGCGTGATCGCGTTTGCGATTTTCTGCAGAAGCATCGTCTTGCCGGCTTTCGGCGGCGACACGATGAGGCCCCGCTGACCCATACCGATCGGCGCAAGAAGGTTTACGATGCGCGTCGAAAGCTCGTTCGGGTAATGCTCCAGATTGATGCGGCGGTTCGGGAACAGCGGCGTAAGGTTATCAAAAAGCGTCTTCTCTTTGGCGAGATCGGGGTTCTCAAAATTGACTGCCTCCACACGAAGCAACGCAAAATGCCGCTCGTTTTCTTTCGGCGGACGGATTTGGCCGCTGACCGTGTCGCCCGTTCGAAGACCAAAACGTTTGATCTGAGACTGGCTGACGTAAATATCGTCCGGGCCCGGGAGGTAGTTGTAGTCAGGCGACCGAAGGAAGCCGTTCCCTTGCTCCAGAATCTCGAGCACACCCTCGGCGAATATGAAGCCACTTTTCGCGGTTTCCGCCTCCAAGATCTTGAAAATAAGTTCCTGTTTGCGGTAGCTGGTGTACTCGGGTATGCCGAGGGCGTGCGCCAGTTCATGGAGCTCGGCGATGGTCTTCTTCTTCAATTCGATGATGTTCAAGGGTGTGCCTCCGGCAGGAGATTTGGTGGAACCTCGGGCTTTGCGTGTAGGTCGCGGGCCCATAAAGGGGCATTCCATATAAGCTCGTTCCGGATACGGATACGCGACGTACCGGGACGAGTTCTGTTAGTGCGTTCGGGAAGCCAGAGAAACGATTATCGAATGGAAGTCAGGTCTTTTAGTCGTTTTCGCCAGTTATTCGTGCTCGCGAAAGAGAGCGCGACGCGCATTGAGCGAACGAAACAAAACCTGCCGGCACAATCTGAGTTGCGCCGCTACCATATGTCCTTCCAGATGGTATCTCAAGGGCATTCGTCAAGAGGTCACTTGACAGGCGAACAGCAAGAAAGTTCACGGAAAATTGCGGGGTAGTTGCGTGTCTCTAACATAGGGCCTTGAGCCGGAAGTGTCAAGTCCGCTCATTCCCGATCACGCGAAGAACAGACTCGCGGACCTTCTCACTTTCTGCGGCGTCGATCAGTTTCTCCCCGCTGCTCGTTACTACATAGAACGCGTCTGCCACGCGATCCCCGTCTGTTCCAATCCGGGCCATGTTGATATCGAGCCCGTTCTCCGAGATCGCTCTGCTGATGTCGTAAAGCAGCCCGATCCTGTCTATTGCAAACACATCAATCACAGTATTGGTTTCACTTACCGTGTTGTCAATTACCACGTGAGAGGGTGCCATGCCGGCTTTGGGCTTGATCCGAGCCCATCTTCTTCGATGCCGCGCTATGAGTTCTGCAACCACGGCCTGCCCTGTCCACACAGACCGGAACGTGTCGCGAAGAGTACTCACGAACGCCTCGTCCCTTATGTCGCTCTCTCCCACCACCTCTACTCCGAATACGTCAACGATGATTCCGTCCGTGCGCGTATACGCATCAGCGTAGAGGATATTCAGGTTGTTGACGGCGAGTACTCCGCAGATGTCGCTGAGGAGGTACCTGCGGTCTCTCGTATACACGATCACGCGTGCGTGGTTACCTGCAGGCGCTACGTCGACCAGCACAGGTTCATTTTTCAGGGAATCCGCTCGCAGCGCGTGAGTAGCTGCTTCGTCGAGGGAGTGCATCAGCGAATAGCGTCGCGGCATACCCGAAAGATGGCGTTCCGCCGCTTCTTCGCCGATTCTTTCGGCAAGAAGGTTGCGAAACTTCTGAGGGCTCTCCAGTGTGCGGAGGGCAGCGAACTCAGGCCCGAGCCCGCGCGTTTCCACAACCTCGCGAAGACGCTGATGAAGCGTATCCAGAAGCTGACATTTCCATCGCGAAAGCGGTCGCGCCTGCGTTGCGTTCATATCCGCCCACGTAAGCACGTACAGCATGTCAAGCGTGTCAGTGTCGCTGAAACGTTCCGCCTCAGCCCTGATCATCGCGAGATCATCGATGTCACGGCGTTGCGACAGGTGGCTTAACCGAAGATGGTGTGCCACGAGAAAGGCAACGAGATCCTGGTCGGCTTTTTCCAGACCGAGTCTGCGAGTGATGGTAATCGACATCTCGGCGCCGCGCTCCGCGTGCCCGTGCCCGCCGGACTTGCCTGCGTCGTGCAGAAGCGCCGCAAGATGGAGGAGATGCTTCCTCGAGAGAGAACGGTACACTGTTGCCACTCGCGAATCGTCGTCGGTCAACGCGAGCTCGCTCAAGCGGTCAATCACGATGATGGAGTGCTCGTCCGCCGTGTAGGCGTGGTAGTAGTCATGTTGCACCTGACAGGTCAAGCGCCCGAACTCAGGAATGAACGCACCCAGCAAACCTGTCCAGTGCATACGGCGGAGTACCGCCCCCAGATGCGCCGGTTCACCCAGGATTGACAGAAAGACAGCCGCATTTTCCGGGTCCGTTCGGAAGTCCTCATCGACCAGTGCGAGTTCGTCGTAAATCGCCCACGACGCCGTCTCGCTCATGATGGCGCCAAAGCGCTGCATATCGGCGAACAGGCTCAACATCCGGCGCGGATTGGTGGCGAAAAAGCCTTTCCTGCGCTTGGGGAGCAGGATCTTTCCGCGAACGTAGACCGCCCCGTCCGGGAGTACACGCCGCCGGACAATATCGGTCACAGTCTGGATCCCGCGTCGCCGGCGGAGTGCCTGATGGCACACGGCATCCGATATCCGTACGATCTCCCGCGCCGCGAGATAGTAATCCCGCATGAAATGCTCCACTCCCAGTGCGGCAGCGTCGTCCCGGTATCCGAATGCTGCAGCCACCTTGGGCTGAGCTGTGAAGTCGAGCCGGTCGTGCTTCCTCTCGTTCACAAAGTGGAGCTCATTGCGCACCTTCCAGAGCAGATCAATCGACTGCTCCAGAAGACGGAAATCTCGTTTCGATATGAGATGATGCTCAACAAGCGCTTCCAGCGAAGCGGTTCCGTGCCTTGCACTTGCAATCCACTGCAGAGCGTGAACGTCCCGGAGTCCGCCGGTAGATTCCTTGACATCTGGTTCCAGCACCTGGGCGTACGAACCGTGCGCCTCACGCCGCGCATGGAGCTGGCGAACGACTTTCTCCGAAAACTCCCACCCGCCGTCCGCCATGAAACGCGCGCGGAAACTGCTCACAAACCGACCGAACAGGGGCTCGAGCCCGGCGAGAAAACGCGCGTCCACGACGGCGGTCTGCGCGATGTCATCCCTGGAAGCAAATTCGAGAGCGCTTTGCAGACTTCGTGCGGAATGGCCCAGATCAAACCCGACGTCCCAGAGCAGGTGAAGAACCCCGTGCACAATCGGAGACTGCTCAGGTACCTCGTCCGCGAACAGGAACAACAGGTCAACATCCGAGCAGATGTTGAGGGCGCCTCTCCCGTACCCTCCGAGAGCAATCAACGCACACTCGCCCGGAGTTCCTTCCCCGTTGAGCATCACCGCACGGTATGCCTCGATAACGACTGCGTCCACCACGGCGGTCCATTGTTGCACCACATGATGTCCCGAAGCGCCTGCCCGGTGCTCGTAGTGCAACCGCTCACGTTCCCGCTCGACGAACTCCCGGAAAATCCGCAACTGAATCGAGGTGCTTTTCTCTTCCGAATAACCTTTTGCGCGCGCTTCCCGGGAAAGCAGTTCGAGGCTCTGACGCAAATCGGTCATCATCGGCGGGACGCCCGTTAAGGAGTTTTGTTCCGAGTGGGGTGATTGTGTAACATGAACGTTACAATGCTGTTACTGAGCCGGTGAATGCAACGTCGGCGTTGCCCTCGAGGAACACGTCTTCCGCGTGTTCTCCTCGATTCACGAAGTGAATGGTCAAGGGCAACCCACTTCGAGTGATACCGACAACCGGAGAATCGAAAAGCCCGAGGAACGATCCGATGATAGCCGCGGCAGTTGTGCCGGTTCCGCATGCAAGCGTTTCGTCTTCCACTCCCCGTTCGTACGTTCTGATGCGGAACGTGTGCCTGTCCAGAGGCGTGATGAAGTTGGCGTTTGTGCCCGCAGGGCGGAACACTTCGTGGTACCGTATCTCGCGCCCGATGCCGACTACATCCACGGCGTCAACATCAGCCACGACCTCCACCGCGTGAGGGACTCCGGTGTTAAGCGTGTGCAGTCTGCGCGTTCCTCCGGAGATCTCGACGTGGTTGTTCAGCGAAAGCGAATGCGGCGGGGTCATCTGGAGCTTCACGTTCGCACCCCGGATCTCCGCCTCGTGGGTTCCTGCCGCTGATACGAAACGCATCCGGGCAGGGGCAATTCCGTGGAGGTACGCAAAGCGGGCGATACAACGACCGCCATTGCCGCACATTTCCGCTTCCCCGCCATCAGCGTTATAATATCGCATCCGGAAATGCGCGTTCTCGGCATTTTCCAGAAGCAGGACACCGTCGGCTCCAACGGCAAGCCTGCGCTGGCACACGTCGCGAACGAATCGCGCTCTCGGTTCACCCTCAGGCAGGGAGGTGTTCCGGTTGTCGATTACGACAAAATCGTTACCCGCTCCGACCATTTTTGTAAACAGGATATCCAATGCGGTGTCCTCGAATACGTTGCGGCAGGTGGCAGATTGGCGGTCGTGAGAGAACGGCTTTCCGGGACATGGAAAGTGCTTGAGACTATCAAAAAATCGCCCTCGGAGACCTTTGACGTCAAGGGGACATCGGGCGTCCGCCGCTTGTGCAAAACGCGGCAACTGTTGCATTTTCAACACTGCGGGAGGCCAGCGCTCATCTGGGCCTTGAAAAGGGATTGCGGGCCCGCATGTGCAGGCTTTTGTAATCTTGGCAGGAGATAATCGAGATGGCGGCGTCGAAGAGAATAATCGCCATTGATCTGGGCGCATCAAGCGGACGCACGATTCTGGGTGAACTGGGAAAAAAACTCAGCCTGAGGGAGATTCACCGGTTTCCGAACGGGCCTGTTTCCGATAACGGCCGCATGCGCTGGGATTTCGACCGTCTCTGGCAATCCGTGCAGGAGGGCATCTGGCGGGCTTCCGTGGATGCCGGCGGAGACATCGCAAGCCTTGGCCTGGATACGTGGGGCGTGGACTACGGTCTTTTGGGCGCGGACGGGCGATTGCTGGAACCGCCGGTCCACTATCGGGATTCGCGCACGAACGGGATGATGGAATTCGCGTTCAAAATGGTCCCTCGCAAGGAGATATACGAGACGACGGGTCTGCAGTTCCTCCAACTGAATACGCTTTATCAACTGCTCGCGGAACAGATGTCTCGCTCGGGGCTTCTCGAAAAGGCGAAAACGCTGCTGATGATCCCCGACGTTTTTGATTACCTCCTGACGGGGGTCGCAAAGGCGGAATTCACGGACGTCACTACTACTCAGTGTTACGACCCTCGAGCCCGCGGCTGGGCCCGCTCCATGCTGGAACGCCTTGGAATACCGACGCACTTCTTGCCGGAGATCGTTTCCCCGGGTACACCGCTGGGCTCTGTCCGACCGGAGCTGGCTGCCCGGCTTGGGTTGCAGGGCGCCAGAGTCATCGCTCCGGGATGTCACGATACGGCCTCCGCGGTGGCGGCAGTTCCCGCTCGTGACGGCGGGAAGTGGGCGTATCTGAGCTCGGGAACGTGGTCGCTGATGGGCGTGGAACTGCCAGAGCCGCACATTACGGAGACCGCGCTTGCGTACAACTTCACGAACGAAGGCGGTATCGGGGGCACGTTCCGGTTCCTGAAAAACATCAGCGGCCTCTGGTTGCTGCAGGAATCTCTCCGGTACTGGCGGGAACATGATGGTGAGGATATCTCATATGCCGAAGCAGTCGCGCGGGCGAAAGCGGCGCGTCCATTCCAGTGCTGGGTTGATCCTGATGCGCCGGACTTTAACACGCCGGCCTCGATGCCAGAGGCTATTTCTCGATATTGCGCAAACACCGGGCAGGTGGTACCCCGGACCAGGGACGAGGTTCTGCGTACCGTATTTGAGAGCCTCGCCCTCAAATACCGGTCGGTGTTTGACATGCTGAGGGAAATGGTCGGCGACATTCAGGTGCTTCACATTGTCGGTGGAGGATCGGCGAACGAACTGTTGAACCAGTTCACCGCCAACGCCCTCGGTGTTCAGGTGGTGGCCGGGCCCGTGGAAGCAACGGCGATTGGCAATCTGATGGTGCAGGCGATGGCGTTGGGAGAAGTACGCTCAACGGCGGAAATCAGAACGGTCGTCCGGGATTCATTCGCAGTTGCGCTGTTCGAGCCACATGATTCTGCCGACTGGGAAGACGCGTACGGACGCTGGCGGGAGGTAATCGCGAAATCCGTCGCGTAGTACGGGAGGCACCGACATCGTCGCAAACACCCACGATTTTCAAAGCGCCCTGCAAAACTCGTACACTGAATCTGCGGGGTGCCGGTGACCGGAATCCGAAAAGCCGCAATAACTGGCAGAACAAAAGGGGGGGCAGGGAAACGGACACGCTCTGGCAGGCGGACATGGAAGCAACCGAACGCGTCAAAGGCGCAAACGGGACCGTACTCATAGTCGATGATGATCCGGCGATTCGCAAGTTGCTGGCAATCGCGCTGGAAAGAGCGGGTTTCCAGGTGCGGCAAGCGGAGGGATACCGCCAGTGCTACGGCGAGATGAGTGACACGGCGAGCGTTGACGCAGTCCTCCTCGATATCATGTTGCCCGAAGTAAACGGGCTGGAAATCCTGCGCCATTGTTCCGGACTGGATTCCCCGCCCGCTATCGTAATGATGACCGCCTCAACGGATGTCTCAGACGCCGTCAGCGCCCTGAAACTCGGTGCGTTCGATTACCTGATCAAGCCGGATGACACGAGCAATCTGCCCAAGCTTACCGGAGTACTGAGGAACGCAGTCTCCTTCACACGTTCAAAACGCGAGATCGTTCGGTTAAAGCGGGAACTGGTAGCGCGCGGCCGCCCGGCGGAAATTGTTGGCACCTCGGCACCCATGCAAAGGGTCTTCGAGGCGATCCGCCAGGTCGCTGACAGCGATGCCTCTGTTCTGATCACAGGGGAAAGCGGTACCGGGAAGGAGTTGGTGGCAAAGGCGATTCACGAGGCAAGCGCTCGTTCCAGGGGACCTTTTGTCGTCGTGAATTGCTCGGCGATTCCAATCACGCTCATTGAAAGCGAGCTGTTCGGGCATGAAAAAGGAGCATTCACAGGCGCAATAGCTCAAAAGAGGGGCAAATTCGAGATCGCGCACGGCGGGACCATTTTCCTCGACGAGATAGGAGACATGGATTCCGGTTCGCAGACAAGGTTGCTGCGTGTGCTCCAGGAACAGGCGTTCGAGCGCGTAGGAGGCACGCACACCATCAATGTTGACGTTCGGGTCATTGCCGCAACCAATCAGGACCTGCAGGCCCGTGTTCGAGAATCGGCATTCCGGTTGGACCTGTTCTACCGGATCGCGGTCTTTGCCATCTCATTGCCCCCGCTACGCGATCGAACGGAGGATATTCCGCTCCTTGCCGCACATTTCCTGAACCTTCACGCGTCGAAAGCCCACAAAGAAGCTACCGGGTTCGAACCGGCGGCGATGAACGCTCTTGTCCGGCACGCATGGCCGGGGAATGTTCGGGAACTGGGAAATGTGATCCAACATGCGGTAATCGTTTCAGAAGGACCAACCATCCGGCTTGAACATCTCCCGCCACACCTGGTGCAGGCGAGTGTTCCCGAAACGCCTGCGGGAGAGAACGCCGTGCTTCTTCGGGATCCTTCCACACACGATATTCGTCCGCTGAAAGAAGTGGAGAAGGAGGTGATGAAACGGGCGCTTGAGGCCACGGAGGGCAACTTTGCTCTGGCTGCCATGAAGCTTCAAATCGGCCGGGCCACGTTGTACCGCAAGGTGAAGGAATACGGGTTGGACGCAGACGGAACTTGACGGTTCTGAGCGTGCATGTTCCCCATCTCGACTCCGTGGGTGTGCAAAAGGCGATGATGGAGGGCAGTATGTCTCCTTATGTGAATCGAATACGGCGCGCACTGAAGCTCGATCCCGCATTGTTCGAGGAAGTGGAAGCGGACAGGCACGCAACGGGCGAAGCCGTTGGTGTAGTCCTGTTATCGAGCGGCGCGACGGGCCTTGGAGCGATTCCTCAGACAAGCATCGGATCGCTCGCGATTCTGTTTCTCGCGGTGCTCGTCGGGTGGTGTGCATGGGTATATGTGACATTCGTGTTCGGGGTTCAGGTGTTTTCTGTGCCCGAAACGGATGTTGACGTGGGCCAGATAGTACGCACGTCGGGGTACGCCGCTGCGCCCGGTCTCTTCGCGATTTTCGGTATCATTCCCCTTCTCTATGTTCCCGCGCTTGCGCTGGCGCTGGTGTGGATGCTCGCCGCAATGGTTGTGTCGGTTCGCCAGGCGTTCGACTACTCAAGCACCTGGCGTGCTGTCGGCGTGTGCGCAGCCGGTTGGATAGTTCTTGCGGCGTACATCGGCGGGGTTGTTCTCCTGTTGCGGTGCTGATAAGCGCGGGTACTTAATCGAAGAGGCCACGAAGCATGGAAGCGTCCCGTGTGCGGGTTTTGGCTTCCCTTTCCGCGCTCGCGTTTTCCGCTGTTGCGTTTGCGGTAGCCGGGCTTTTTGTTGACCGGCAGCTTCAGGCCCTTTTGGACGATCGTCTGGCCGAGGCGTTGCTGGCACAGGCGAAAACCGTCGCGGGCGCGGTTTTTCTGGAAAACACAACAGACTCGGTTGCACTGGCGCTGGCAACGGGTACCCTGTCGGCGACGCGGGAACAGACCGGTGCTGAGTTGGTGGTGCTTCTGGACGCGCGTGGCAGGGTTTTGTTCACTGACCCTCCGGTTCTCGGAGAGCATCCGTACATCGATCTGGATAACGCCGCGCTCGCGTCCGCCATCACCGGAAAACCCGCTTGCGGAGAGCGTTTCCGCATCGGGAATGTGGATCTGAAAACTGCCTTCGCGCCGGTGTTCAACCCGTTCGGCGAAGTAGTGGCGATCGTGGGCATCGAAGCGCCGGCGGATTTTTTCGGAGCACTTCGTGACGTTCGGCGGGCGCTTGTTGTTACACTGGGGCTGGGCATGGCGCTCGTCGCAGGGTTGGTCGCTGTGGTGTGGCATTTCTGGGCGCGAAGTGAGGCTTCTGAACGCGCGCTGTGGGATAGTCAGCAGCTGGCGATGATCGGGCAGATGACCGCGACGATGGCGCATGAGGTGCGGAACCCGCTCGGGATCATAAAAGCGGCGGCAGAACGGATTCGTCGTAAGTACGGCGACGGAACAGAGCTTTTCGATTTCATTCCTGATGAAGTGGATCGACTGGATCGTCTTACCGAATGGTATCTGCGATTCGCCAGGCCGGGTGATCTGAGGCTTGCGAAAGCCAGACTGGGTCCAATCGTCCGGGACTCGATTTCCCGTGTGCGCAGTGAACTGGAAGCGGCAGCGATTGAAGTGGTGGTGGAGGATCTGGCGCAATCAGAATGCCTGGTGGACTATGATCGCCTTGTGCAGGTGAACATCAACATCCTTCTGAACGCCCGTCAGGCGATTGGCTCAAACGGAAGGGTCGAGGCAAAAGTCATCGAAAAATCGGGCGTGGTGAGGGTGGAAGTGAAAGACAACGGGCCCGGGATTCCGGCCTGTATTCAGCCCAACGTGTTCCAGCCGTTCTTTACAACGAAAACCGCGGGCAGCGGACTGGGACTTCCCGTTATGAAACAGGTCGTTGAGGCCCTTGGCGGCAGAGTGGGGCTGAACAGCAGGCCGGGAGAGGGAAGCACGGTGTGGTACGAACTCCCGTGTGCGAAAAACACCTGATCGAACTGAAAAAGGACGATAGATGCAGCGCGACAAAGTTGGCAAAATCGTTCCCATAGGAAAAGGTCTGTGTCGCGTGATCGTTCGCTCACGGAAACTGGCGGAAAGGCTTTCCAGTGTGCCCGGTGTGGAGGTCAGAGCGCAAGACGCGGAATACCTGGGGTGGTGGATAATATTCCCGGAGTCAATGCGCGCCTTGATCGAACCAGTATTCCGTGAGAAAACGATCGTGACCGAACACGCCTCGCAGTTGTCGCTGCTGGACATGGATGCTGATGACGGTGGCAATTCTCAGGAGGAATCGCCTCAGAAATGCGGCGACGGCGCAGGAGAAGGAAATGGCTCGGGTACTCCTGGTTGACGACGAACGGAAGCTTGCGGTACTGCTTGCGGGCGAACTGACCGACGCGGGGCACTCGGTGCTTACCGCGCAGGACGGTAGAACTGCCATTCAACTGGTGAAGGAACAGGCTTTTGACGTTGTCGTAACGGATATCCGTATGGAGGAGGTTGACGGTCTCGCGCTGCTCAGGGCGGTGAAAGACACATGTCCGGACACCGACGTAATCATGATGACGGCGTACGCGAGTATCGAGACGACAGTCGAAGCCCTGAGAAAGGGAGCGGCGGACTACCTGATCAAGCCCTTTCCGCCCGAAGAACTTATCCTGGCAGTTGAGCGCGTCGTGGAACGACAGAGGCTTGCCCTCGAGAACAGACAACTCAAACGGGAACTCGCCTCCGCAGAATCCGAATTCATCGCGGCGAGCGATTCCATGAAAGCCGTCGCCGACGTCGTGTCCCGGATCGCGAAAACGGATACGAGCGTGCTGATCACCGGCGCAAGCGGAACGGGTAAGGAAGTCGTTGCAAGGGCCATTCACGCACGGAGCAAGAGGAAGGACGGGCCCTTCGTCGCGGTGAACTGCGCGGCGTTGCCGGAGCCGCTGCTCGAGAGTGAGCTTTTTGGACACGAACGCGGAGCCTTCACCGGGGCCGACCGACGCAAACTGGGAAGGTTTGAGCTGGCTGACAAAGGCACGCTGTTCCTCGATGAGATTGGAGAAATCGGTCAAAGCATTCAGGTCAAACTTCTGCGCGCGCTGGAGACGAAGACATTCGAGCGCGTAGGAGGGACCACGAACGTCAGCGTGGATGTGCGGATCATCGCCGCCACGAACAAAGATCTTCCTACGGCCATCGCGAACAAGCAGTTCCGAGAGGACCTGTACTATCGCCTGAACGTGTTCCCGATAACGCTGCC
>JAKPPK010000311.1 GCA_029547385.1 Candidatus Latescibacterota bacterium | reverse complement strand
GAAAAAGCTGAGTGTGGTCGCTCTCATATGCGGTCTGTTCGCGGCGTGTTCCCACTCCGCAAACTTAAGCCGGGCGCTGGGTTCCGTCAATGAGCGGCGGGCGTTCGGGTATCTCACCGCCCAGACTGCGTTCGGCCCGAGGAACCCTGGAAGCCGGGGCCACGCGGCCTGCCGTGACTACCTCATCCGTCAGTTGAACGCGCTCACCGATACGGTAGAATTGCAACATTTTCAGCCCATTGACTCGCGCGGCAATCGCACGCCGCCGATGACGAACATTATTGGGCGGATTGCTCCCCACCAGAACAGGCGCTATCTTTTGTGTGCACATTGGGATACGAGGCCGCGGGCGGATCGTGATCCCGATCCGCGACGGCGCGACCTGCCGATTCCTGGAGCCAATGACGGTGCTTCAGGGGTGGCCGTGCTTCTGGAAATTGCCACCGTTCTCAAACGAGTTTCCCCCCCTGTGGGCATAGATATTGTCTTTTTCGACGGCGAGGACTACGGGGAGGAAGGACACCTGGAGGACTACTTCCTCGGGTCGAGGGAATTTGCGCGGCGCTGGCGTGGCCAGAAGCACGAAATGGCCATTCTGGTGGACATGGTAGGTGACCGGAATCTCCAGTTGCCTGTCGAGGCGTTCTCGTGGCACGCAGCTCCGGAAGTTGTCGACAGGGTGTGGGGGGCTGCTGAAAGGCTGGGCGAACGTGCGTTCATCCGCTCCATGGGCGTCGAGATTCAGGATGATCACGTTCCGCTGATTGAAGCCGGGTGGCGGGCCATCGATGTTATCGACTTTTCCTATCCGTACTGGCATACCCATGCCGATACCCCCGACAAGTGCTCGCCACAGAGCCTCGGGAGTGTCGCGCGAGTTCTTCTGGCGGCGATCATCGAACGGTAGCCGTGGCTGACAATGGAGATCTCCGGCTCCAATCAAAGTCCCATGTGCGCGAACGAAAGGCGCTTTGCCTTCTCGCGTCGGGAGCTTGCTGCCCTCGCCGCGTTGACGGTGAGCCTCGCGGTCGGTTGTTTCCTTGTCTGGCTCATTCCGGAGCCATCCGACCTGCGAGTCGTTCGATCGCCTGAACTGGCGAGTCTGGCTCGCGAGGTTGCGCCGTCAACCGGGTCCCATTTGATCAACATCAACACCGCGTCGTTTGACGAACTGGTTTCCCTCCCCGGGATCGGGCCGAAGAAGGCGCAGGCAATACTGGATTATCGGCATGCGAACGGACGCTTTCCTGATGTGGGTGCGATTGAGAGGGTGAAAGGCATTGGGCCTGCGACGGTGGCACGCCTTCGGCCGCTCATCACTGTTCAGGACCGGGCACCCGCGGGTGAACGCAGTTCCCCGGCAACGGGGGGATCGAGATGAGACGCAAAGCCATGCCGGTGGCGGTCCGGCTGGTGATAGCTGTGATAGCGTTCAGCGCGGCTGCCATCCCGCCCCTCATCAGATACAGCGCGGCGGAAGAGGCGGAGGAATGCGCGCGTCGGCGGGAGGCAGTAAGAACCGCGGCATCGCGGTTGCCGGACGAACGCTGGTGGAACGAACGCGGGTGCCCGCGTGATGGCGAGAACTACCGCTTTGCCGTCGGGCAGGACAGCACGGTGGAAGTAGTGTGTCCCAAAGGGCATGGGATTCAGAAGCTTCCCGTGCACCGATGGTTTTCCCCGTTCTGAACGACGGTTGAAAGGACGATCCGACATGCGTCGCGCGCTCTATCCGGGAACCTTCGATCCCATCACGCTGGGGCATCTCGACATCATTGAGCGGAGCCTGCGGATTTTCGACGAAGTAGTGGTATCTGTTGCGGACACCCGGCCCGGCGTGGTGTTTCCCGTGGAAGATCGTGTCAGGCTGGTAGAAGCAGCGACGAAGCATCTCGATCGAGTTCGCGTGGTCTCGTTCCGCGCGCTCCTCGTTCACCACTGGCAAAGCCTCGGCAAGCCGACAGTGGTGCGCGGATTGCGCGCAGTGCAGGATTTCGAAGCAGAGTTCGCAATGGCCCTCGGCAACAGAAGGCTCGCCGATGATTTCGAAATCATATTTTTGATGCCGAGAAATGACTTCGTGTTTCTCAGCGCGTCGATAGTCAGAGAGGTTGCGCGGTGGGGTGGGGACGTCTCCAGCATGGTTTCTCCCCCTGTCGCGGAGTACCTCGCAACCAGATACGGCCCGCCGGCGAAGTGACAATTGCCCGGCTGTGGCCTTGGACATCATATGTGGGGAGGCAACCCTGATGAGCAGTACCGTCATTCAACAAATCCGCGAACGTGCAGCCGCACGCAAGGGACGTATCATCCTGTCCGAGGGGAACGAACTTCGAGCCATTCAGGCGGCGCGGAAACTCCTCGACGACGGGATCTGCGAGGTGACACTGGTGGGTGCGCCGGCGGAGATCGAGAAAGTGGCAAAAGAGGGGGGTGTCAGTGTATCCGGCATCACGATGGTGGATCCGTCGGAACACCCCATGCGGGAGCAATTTGCCGCGGAGCTGTATGAAAAGCGGAAGGCCAAGGGCCTGACAAAGGAACAAGCGGAGGAACTCTCACGGCGGCAGATTTACTGCGCCGCGATGATGGTGAGCCACGGCGAGGGCACGGGTACCGTTGGCGGCGCGGTGCACGCGACCGCGGAAATCGTCCGCGCCGGGCTCTGGTGCATCGGGATGGCGAAGGATGTGAGCGTCGTCTCGGGTGCGTTCCTCATGGTAGTGCCCGATTTCCTCGGAACGGGCAAGGACAAAACGCTGTATTACGCCGATTCCGGCGTAGTGCCTGACCCGAACAGCGACCAGCTCGCTTCCATTGCCATTGCCAGCGCCGCCACGTTCCGTGCGCTTACCGGTGAGGAGCCGCGCATTGCAATGCTGAGCTTCTCCACCAAGGGGTCGGCGACGCACCCCGACGTTGACAAGGTGATTGTTGCGACGAAGAAGGTTCAGGAATTGCGGCCGGACCTCCTCATTGACGGCGAACTGCAGGCTGACGCGGCGCTCGTCCCGGGTGTGGCGAAAGCGAAGGCGCCGGGCAGTTCGGTCGCCGGAACTGCGAACGTCCTCATTTTCCCGGACCTCGGCGCGGGAAACATTGGGTACAAACTCACCCAGCGGCTTGCCCACGCCACGGCCCTCGGGCCGATCCTTCAGGGGTTGGCGAAGCCCGCGCACGATCTTTCCCGCGGTTGCAGCGCCGAGGACATCGTGGATATGGCGGCGATCGCGATCTGCATGGCCGAATAGCTCCGCAGCCGAGCCACCACGAAAAACGGGGAAGCGCCGAAACGCGCCTCCCCGTTCGATTTCCGCCTCAGGCAGGGCTCAGATCCATTTGTCTTTCGGATTGTCGAGTTGCCCGGCAATGACGCTTTCTCGGAACTCCTCCGTGATGTGGGCGACGTAGACCTGCGCCATTCCCGTTCTGTCGGAGGTGAACACCCCGATTCTGCCGTCCTGACTCAGCCCGGGGTGCGGATGCCCCCACTGAGCATGGCCCTGAGTGGCCCCGGCATGGCAGAGTGTGCGGAAATGCCGGCTGGGGACGTGCACGAGCTGGAGCCCCTGATCCGGCCAGTTCGTGTCGGAGAGGATCCATTCGGCGTCGTACGAGGCTCCCGCGTGCCAGAAATAGGGGCCTTCCACGAGCTTGTACGGTTCGGTGCCCGCTTCGGCAATCCAGATGCAACGATGAGGAGGCTGGCTGGGCCCCTGGATTTTGCTCGTGTTGCCGAGAATCGTTGAGTGGGCGAACATCCCGACGTCACAGATGTACTGCTCGTCGCTGCCGTCCTCGTTCACGCTGTAGTACCGCATCGGCTCCGGGTTGACATTGTGGAACACACGGTTTCCGTTCTCGGTGATCCTCGTGCCGAGTTTCATGAAGTTCTTCGTGACGATGAGCCTGCCGGTGGCCTGATCTACCGCCGCGATTGTCATGTTCGTGTCATTTGCCGTGACGGCACCCGTGGCAAGGTCTATCCGTATCATCCTGCCTTCCCCTGCCGCGTAATCCCGCAGGTCGAGGTAGAGGCGGGAACCGACTGATCCGTACCGGACGCCGCAGACGATCATGCCGGGCGCGCAGTGGTTGCCGACGGCGATGAGGTCTTCCATCGCTCCGGTTTCGATATCGAGTTTTCGCAGGATTTTCTCGTCGCGCCAGAGCACGTATGCGCTCTTGCCGTCGAGGCTGAGCGTCACATTGGGATACCCCGCGGTGTCTTCTTTCCGTGTGAGCTGACGGGGGTCCAACCCATCGGTGTCGCACCGATAGATATCCCACGGCGCCTCGCGCGACGCGGCGCGTTGAACAAGGAATACGACGCGCCTGTTGTCCGGCGTGACGCTGGGCCAGTCGTACATGAGCGGAATGCTGGGTGTGGGATAACTCATCAACTGGACAACTTGAATTCCGGTTTTCGGGTCGAACATCTGAACACGTTCACTCATCGAGAGACTCCTTCGTGTGTGCGGACCTGCGCCATTCCCTTTCGGGGCAGCAGGCGTTTCGCGCGTGCGCTCATATCCATTTGTCTTTCGGGTTGTCAAGTTGCCCTGCGACAACGCTCTCGCGAAACTCGTCTGTTATCAGGGCGACATAGACCTGTGTTATCCCGGTCCGGTCGGAGGCGAACACTCCGATACGGCCATCCTGGCTGAGACCGGGATGCGAGTGCCCCCACTGAGAATGTCCCAGCGTCGCACCAGAATAACAGACCGTGCGGAAGTTCCGGCTGGGGACGTGCACGAGCTGGAGCCCCTGATCCGGCCAGTTCGTGTCGGAGAGGATCCATTCGGCGTCGTAGGAGGCTCCTGCGTGCCAGAAATAGGGTCCCTCGACAAGTTTGTATGGCACCTTGCCGGCTTCGGAAATCCAGATGCAACGGTGCGGTGGCTGACTCGGGCCTTGGATCTGACTCGTTTTGCCGAGAATCGTAGAGTGCGCGTACATATCGACGTCGGCGATGTATTGCTCGTCCGTTCCGTCTTCTTTGACGCTGTAGTATCTCATGGGCTCCGGGTTGGCGTTGTGAAACACCCGTGCTCCGTCCGCGCCCATCTTCGTGCCGAGTTTCATGAAGTTCTTTATGACGATGAGCCGGCCGGTGGCCTGATCCACCGCCGCAATGGTCATATTCGTGTCGTTTGCCGTGACCGCACCCGTGGCAAGGTCCACGCGTAGCATCCTGCCTTCGCCGGCCATGCAATCACGCAAGTCCAGGTACAACCGCGAACCCAGCGAACCGTATCGTACGGCGAGTACCGCCAGTCCGGGCGGGCAGTGGTCGGCGACGGAAAGGAGGTCCTCCATCGCGCCGGTTTCCATGTCCATCTTCCGGAGTATCTTCTCTTCCCGCCAGATGACGTACGCGCTCTTTCCATCGAGGCTGAGGGTGACGTCCGGGTACCCTGCGCTCGCGTCCTTCTTCGTGAGCCGGACAAGGTCCAGACCGTCCGTATCACAACGGTAGATGTCCCACGGCGCTTCGCGCTCCGCACTGCGCTGGGCAAGGAACACGACACGGCGGTTATCCGGTGTGACGCTCGGCCAGTCATAATTGAGCGGTATGCTGGGCGTGGGGTAACTCGTAAGCTGGATGACCTGTATCCCGGTTTTCGGGTCGGTCATCTGCACGCGCTCACTTTGCATGGTATCCCCTCGGGAATCGGTTTGGTGCCTTTTTCGCGGGAAACGCACGTATGAATTACGCACCGCAGTGAGGAAGTGGCAACGCACCCGGTTTGGCGTTTCCCTATCTTTTGTACGTCGCAACCGGCGCAATCCGGCGTTCTCTGAGGCTTTTTCACCATCTGAACAGGAACAAAAAATGGCACAATTCGTCACGTTCGGGCTCCCCAAGGGCAGCCTTCAGGAAGCAACGCTCGACCTCATGAAACGTGCGGGGTTTGAGTTTACCGTAAGCAGCCGCTCGTATTTCCCCACGTGTGACGACCCGGAAGTGAAGGCCGTCATGTTCCGCGCCCAGGAGATTGCGAAATACACGGAGCGCGGCGTCATGGATGTCGGGCTGACGGGCCTCGACTGGATACTCGACAGCGGCGCGGACGTGGT
>JAKPPK010000278.1 GCA_029547385.1 Candidatus Latescibacterota bacterium | reverse complement strand
GCCCCAGCCGTATCGTCACGCGCTTGGTTTCCGGGTATGGGCGCTATCTCTGGAGGGACGGTGACAAGCCCGGTATCGGGCGCGTCAGTGGAGGCCTCTGGAGGAGGTGTTTTTTCTGAAAATGATTCCGCGCAAGTACTGGTAACTGTTAATGGTGACAACTGACACCTACCCCGTAGGTGACAACTGACACCTACCCCCCCTCCCCCGATGAGCCTGTAAGGTGTGGCGATCTGATACCGCGTTGCCTCGTTTTTCCGGGTGTCTTTATTCCAGCCGCCCCGGGCTATCATCTCAACGGTTCCACCCTTTTTCCCGCTCGTGTTGGTACGGCGCTTCTCACTGAGAATTGTCAACATTCCCAGAGCCTGGAGCTGTAGCGCCGCCCGTCTCAGTGTCCTGTAACTGAGGCCGGTTCGTTTGCGTAGGTCCTCACGGGCTGGGTAGCACATCCCGCCGGTGTCTGCATAGAACCAGAGGGCAAATAGAAGAGCGTGTAACTGGGGACGGTATCGGGCGGGTTGGCTCTGAATCAGCATGCTGGAGCGTGCCACGGCTCCAAGCGGTCCCTGTAGTTTTGCCTTGTCTTTCACCGCCGCCGCCCTCCTCGTTTCCTTGACGTGAGGGCGCGTTGGCTGTAGGTTGGTACACACAAGGGCATGGGGAACGGCCCACATACCCCGCGTGCAAAGTGCCCTCGTCTGTTCCGCGCCTTGTCTTGCCTCCAAGCGATTGACAAGGCGCTTCCTGTTGGTCCCCGCATAGGGCCTCCTTCCGTTACGGCACTGACGCCACTGATAAGCCTCCTAGAGGTGTGTTCTCGTGCTTGTGGGGTCCCGGCTCATTCGGTCGGTTTGACCCCGTTACTCGTGCTGAGAAGATACCTGAACATTCCCGGCGGCGCGTTGGTCAGGAAGGATGTTAACGAACGTCACCGGGTAGTCATTTTTGCCGCTTTCAGTGGTGACGCCCTGCATGTCCCTCACTCGCTTCAGCTCAATCCGACGCGGAACACCGCGCCGCCCGATCACCCGCTCCCCGATAGCCACGATCACCCCGGTCAATTCCCTGCCCGCCCGCCCGTCCTGGTTCCGGAGTAGGTCAATTGCCAACCTGCACTCCTCCAGGGATAGTCCAGCCCGGCGCAACTGGTCAACGCGCCGCAAGATGAGAGCGGTATCGTCTGCGAGGGTGTACGGGGAGCCTCGTTTGGCGCTCTTGCGGGGTTCGGTAGGGATGAGGCCGCTCTTGACCCAGCGGATAATGGAGGGGCGCGTTCCGGCTTTCGTGCTGGAGCTGGTCAGATGATCGGTCAAACGCATCTGGTTTACCTCTGAAGTGAAAGTATAACACCGCCGCCGTTTTCCGTCAAACGGTTTGGCGCTACACTCACAGAGAAGCTCTGAGACGGGCTGTAAGACGTGGGGCGCACTACCTACCCCAGCCGCTCCAGGTGTTCCCGGCGGTGTCGTGTCCTGATCACCCCGTCGGGTAGCTTCACATAATGCACATTCTCAGTATATCACCACTGAGATATTTACCTACCCATGTAGAGCAAACGCCGTCCTGTAGGGTGTTTGCCGTCGTGCTACCCAACCTCCAAAAGGAGCCGGTCAAGTTTTGCGGACGGGTCCCCGGCGCGTTCCCGCGCTTCGATATTCATCAGCTTCTGGGCGCGTTCTCGCTTAATCCGTTCCGTCATCTCCTCCAGCGTTTCCTCTGGGATAGGCCGGGTTTCGTGGGGCCGGGTGTCACGAGGCCGCCCGTCACCAAACACATGGGGGCGGTAACTCTTCAGAAGGAAGATGAGCATCGTGTTGCCGATGTTTGCCGCCCGTTTTCGCGCCATAGTCTCCAGCCCGTCAACGTACTCCTCGTGCGCGTCGTACCATGCCTGGGAAAACGTGAGGTCCTCATCCTTCCAGCGGTACACCGTTGCGCGGGATACTCCAGCGGCTTTGACCGCCCCGCTCACGGTATCCCCGGCGGCAATCGCCTCCAGAAACTTCTCGCGCTGGGAGGCGGTCAACTGGTCAAACCCTTTTTTGTCGTCAGACTGTCTCATTTGTCACGCGCTCCCTCATCGTGAATGAGCTTCGCACCATTTGACGGTAGCGGCCTCTGACGCCCGTTCCGCCTCCAGGTGTTCCGCCTTGGCCTTGTCCATCATGTCCTGGAGCTGATCGGTCACGTTTTCGCCCCCGCTCCAGAACTCGTACCCGTCTTTGTCGTACGTTGCCCCGGTCAAGATGATGATCATGTGCCCGCCTCCTTCTTCGCACTCGCTACAGATCGCCCCAGCGTGTTCCGACGTGTGGACTGGTATCCAATGTGCCGCCACATCTCACGCGCCGCGCCAATTGCCCCTGTAACTACCCAGACAAGCAAACGCCACACAGCTCCCAGGATGACAAACGGGAACACCGCCCGGCGGTAACCCCCCGCCCGTCTCAGATCGCTCACGGTTTCCGGGTCCTCATGAGTGACTCGCGCAAAAGGTCAGACGCGAACAGAGCCAAACACCGCGCCACGGCCTCCATTTTGAACGTGTCGTACTCTGAGACGTTGATCGGGAGTGTCACGCCCGCCGCCGTCAGTGTAGCGATCACCTCCTCCTCGTGAGCGTGAAACAGCGCCCCGGCGGTTTCCGGCAACATGACGCCACCCAGTACGGGCTTTCGCCCGGCGGCAATCTCTTGCAACACGTCATCCCCCAGGTTGCGCCGCGTCAATGCTCTGAGAGATAGGCGGTCAACTGACTCGCGGGGTACGGCGGTATCTACATGCTTGGCATGCCGGTCAATTCCGTTCCGCCGCGCGTTGCATGGTTCAGCACTCACGGCGGTTTCACCGTTCTGGGCATGCCCGCGGTGTTCCGCCCGCCGTGCGTTGCGCTTGACCGTGCCCTGGGTCGCTTCGCTCCCCGTCCTGTAACGCGGTAATGGTTCCACCGTTGCGTGTGTGCGTTTGGCCGTTGTCATGTTGCCACCTCCTCCAGCTCTGAGAGTGTGGCGTGTTCCTCGTGCGCAGTACGTGACTCATCATCCCGTGGTGTGTCTGGAATTGCCGCCCTCGTGTTGCCACGTCGCGGAAAGAGATTCAGAACCTTGTCAACCTCTCGTGCCTTCTCGCGTTGAATCTCTGAGGGACGTTTCCCCCGTGTGTCCACTGAGAACACCGCTTTGAGAACCATCCCCGCCTCATCAGTACCCAACGCCCCAACGGGATGAGGATTCTCTACAGCCGTCCCGGAAGAGATAGCCCCAGCCGTATCGTCACGCGCTTGGTTTCCGGGTATGGGCGCTATCTCTGGAGGGACGGTGACAAGCCCGGTATCGGGCGCGTCAGTGGAGGCCTCTGGAGGAGGTGTTTTTTCTGAAAATGATTCCGCGCAAGTATGGTACATGTTTATCGGGTCAACTGACCTACCGGTACCCCCTGTCAACTGACCTACCGGTACCCCCCCTCCTATAAGCCGAAAAAGGGGAGCAAGACAGTACTGTTTGGTCTCTGGTTTCTGTGTGTCTCTATTCCAACCGCCACCCCACGAGAAAGACACTACTTTCAACGCCACAAGGCGCTTAAACACCCGCGTCAACGTCTTTTCTGACAAACCCGTTTCTCTCTTTAGAGTCTTGTAACCGGGGGAACATTTGCCCGTTTGGTCAGCATGTGACCAGAGGGCACACAGAACAGCCCAGAGCTGGGGGCGGTATCGGGAGGGTTGGGTTTCGAGGATCTGACGGGTTCGCACTATCGTTCCGAGTGCGCCCTGTAGTTTGGCCTTGTCTTTCACAGCCGCCGCCCTCCTCGTTTCCTTGACGTGAGGGCGCGTTGGCTGTAGGTTGGTACACAC
>JAKPPK010000446.1 GCA_029547385.1 Candidatus Latescibacterota bacterium | reverse complement strand
GGCAGAACGACCTGAAGGCCGAACTGTCCGTCCATGGTTCCATCGGGACGCCCGTTGCCGCCCTGGCCCACTTTGTCGGTTGTTTTCCCCGTCCAGGTGAAGGATTCTATTGTGGCTTTGGGATCGGTCAGCTTGACGACCTTCGTGACTTTGCTTCCCGAACCGTATTCCACTTCCACCAGAAAATGCTGGTCGGGCTTGAACCAGCCCGAATCTTCGCAGTACAAATCAAAAGTCTGGCGACCGTTGAAGGTCCCCAGCGTCTTGACATGCGTATTGTTGAGCTGACGGCCCTGATGGAAAACGCCAAGCAGCCAGTAGGAAGTGTTCCGGGTGTGCCAGATCTGGCCTCCGGCGGGCGATCCTTTCGCATCCGAAGAGTAAACGGCAATCGATGTGATTTCCGCGGCCGACGGCAGAGAAATCTGAATTTCAAACTGACCGTCCGGCGTGCCGTTGGGGCTGCCGCTGCCTCCCTGCCCCACTTTGTCGGCCGCTTTGCCCTTCCAGGTGAAAGACTCGACGGCAACCTGGACAACCGGCGCCGTTCCGGTTTTGACGCCCTTGATTTCCACGAAACCCGCACCTGCCGAACCGCTGTTGTGCGACCACGTCGCTTTGTCGGAATCCACCACGGTGTAAGTCCCCGCCTTGATCTCGACATTCGGACGGACAAACCAGTAGGCGTTCTTCACGCCTCCCTGACCCAATGCCCCCTCGGCCTGCCACGGACCGTAAACGGTCCCGTCGCTGTGACGCAAGGCTATCGTCCCCGGCAGCTTGCCGTTGTTAAAGTAATGATAGGTATAAATGAAGGTCACCCGATGCGACGCGTTGATGGTAAAGGTCGTCTCCTTCGTCGGACCGTTCTGAACCCCGGCAATGTTCCCGTTGGCGTAAATCACCGGATCCGCCACCGACGGCAAATTCTGCTGAACGGCGGGCTGTGTTTGTCCGATTTTAACAACTTTTGTGACTTTGCTGCTCAATCCGTATTCCACTTCCACCAGAAAATGCTGGTCGGGCTTGAACCAGCCCGAATCTTCGCAGTATAAATCAAAAGTCTGACGACCGTTGAAGCTTCCCAGGGTCTTGACGTGCGACGCGTTCAACTGACGGCCCTGATGGAAAACGCCCAGCAGCCAGTAGGAGGTGTTCCGGGTGTGCCAGATCTGGCCTCCGGCAGGCGATCCGCTCGCATCCGAAGAGTAAACGGCAATCGATGTGATTTCAGTTGAAGTCGGCAGAACGACCTGAAGGCCGAACTGTCCGTCCATGGTTCCATCGGGACGC
>JAKPPK010000445.1 GCA_029547385.1 Candidatus Latescibacterota bacterium | reverse complement strand
AGCTGCGGTGAATGCGACCGCCTTGGCGATCTTGCCGAGGACGTTCGGGAAAGTTCCGCGTCCGATGCCGTCGAGCCATGGGTTGATTTCCACCGGCCTGGTGATGTGCCGGTACCCGTGGATTGAAAACATCGGGCTGATCCGCCGATACCCGAACGCATAGGCCGTATACATGCAGTTCGTTGTAAGGTGTTCGCTGAAGGCAATGGCCAGAAGCCTGCGCGACCTGGGGTCCTCGACTCTGGTGATGGCTTGGCCCAACAATGTCAGGTGAAGTAGTTGACGGTCGTTGAAGAGATCGCGGTATCGGGTGAAGCCGTGGATCAGAGGCCGCGCGTCGGACCGACCGTCTGCCGGAATGGCGCGGGTGGGTGCAAAGCCACCGTCGGTTTTTTCAACATCCTCCAGAAGATTGCGCGCCCGACCGTAGCGAATACGGTCGCCTTTGCTCGCCGTTTTGAAGTGGCGAGTGACACCGGTCCGTGTCTCTTCAAGATACTCCTGCGCAAAGAGTCGCCATTCAGGTCGCGTTGGCGCATCCCCACGCTCGCCGAGTCCCGACACGTCACCGCACCCTGGGCATCTGACCTTTCCCTGGTCAAGGGTTCCTTGCGCGATCCTGGTACGCGTCCCGCATCCGCATCGGATTTCCTTGCGGGCAATTGGAATCTCCGAGACCTCATGGCAGCTTTTACAGAATACCCATTGAAGACCTTTTTCCTTGCTGTACGCCAACTGGTAATGGGGATGAATTTCAAAGGTTGTTCCGCAGGCCTTGCAGGTTCGACACTCGACCCAGAAATGATGGAGAACCACGCGTTCGCCTTTATCTGGAACGGTTGTCCGGTGAAAGGGGCTAATCTGTGCGGACACCTTTGCACAGAGTGTGGCGATTTCCGGTGACAAAGGATCGTAAGAAGCTGTTTCAAGTTCGAATCGCGTGATGAAGGTGGCAACCGGATCGATGTCGTACCCAATCACGCGGGCACCGCAGCGCTCGGCCTCGACAAGGCTGGTGCCTCCGCCAACGAAGGGATCAAGCACGACCGCACCGTCAAGTGATAGGTCTCCGAGGTACATGTCCCAGAACCGGT
>JAKPPK010000241.1 GCA_029547385.1 Candidatus Latescibacterota bacterium | reverse complement strand
TCGGGCGGTCTGGCTGTTTTTTTCCGAACGGAGACCCGCTCCGAAACCCGACCACCCCCTTGTGGTGAAGGTGGTGTACCCCGGTGGCGCCGCCACGAGGGATTTCTCGTTTCCCCTGCGGACGGTCTGGAAGGCGAAAATTGCCGTAGCGGTTGTGTTTGTGCTGTTCTTCGTCGGTCTCGCGGCGATTGGTGACGCGGCGTACTCGCGGTGGAGGCTGTACCACCTCAACGCGCAACTGCGGGAGGCACAGACAAACGAGCAACTGACACTGGAAATGCGGCGGCAACTCGCGGAGATTTGGCTGATTAACGAGCGTCTGCAGCGCATGCTCGGGCGCCACGAGAGCTATCGCACGCGTCAGACGGTGGTGTACCGCCTGCCCCAGGGCCTCCCTGTCTCGCGGTGGGTGGGTGTTGCGTTCGGTGTGCCAAACGCGCTGCCGGAGGATATGCGCGCCTGTTACCTGTGCGCGCCCGGCTCACTCGTGCTGGCAACCGCCGACGGAAAGGTGACCGACCTCTCGTGGGACCCGAGAAACGGGGACGTCGTCACCATCGACTACGGCGAGGGCGTTACTGCGCGCTACGGCAGGGACGCTCTGTTCTTCGTGGAAAAGGACGAGCTTGTGCGGAAAGCGCAGCCAATAGGCGTGATCCACGCCCCCGACTCCCTGAGCACTCCTTTGCTGTTCTATCAGGTAACTGCTGAAGGTGAAGAGGTAGAAACCGTGCCTTACATGGTGGTGGGAGGCACAACCGGTATCTACACGGAATAGCCGGGGCGGTCACGATTTCGGAAAGGCACATCAGATGGCAAAGTTTCAGGCTGTGACGAGCGCGACGATCAACACGATTATCGGGGAAAACTCCCGCGTTGTGGGTGATTTTGACATTGCCGGCAGCATCAAGGTTGAGGGATTTCTGAAAGGAAAACTCACCACGTCGGAACGGCTGGTAATCGGCCTGGGCGGCGTTGTGCTGGCCGATGCAAATGTGCGCGATGCCATCATCGGCGGCACTTTCACCGGCACGCTGTACGCGGAAACCCGCGTGGAGATGGAGAGCACTGCCAAGGTGCGGGGGGATGTCAGAACCAAACAACTGGTCATCCACGAAGGGGCGGAATACGAGGGGAACATCTCGCGCGGGGAGGAACCATCCGCGGAGGCCGAAGGGGATACAGGGTAGGTGGTCGCCAGCACCCGTGGCCGCAATGGGGGCAGAAGTTCTGGAATGCCAACAAGGCGCCATCCTACGTACAACCGTGCAAAACGTGTATCTTTTCCCGACAGACACTGTTACCGCCCGGATACGCCGGCATCCGGGAACCTTCTGTTGCGTCCGGCCGTTGTCGAGGATACGCACACACAGGGAAACCTGATTGAAAGAAGGAGACCAGAATGAACTATCAGCGTCATGCATGGGGCTGGGCGCTTGCCGCCGCGTGCGCGGTGGGCCTCTTGAACGCGCCCGCACACGCAATCGCCGGTTTCGGTATTCATGCCGGCAAAGACTTCGTGTCCATTTCGGAAGGGAGCTTCGATCGGGCAAAGTTTGAGGCTGCGGGAACACGCCTCGGCCTGACCGGGGTGAACTGGGCCAACTGGAACTCCGTCACCCTCACCCGCAAGGAGATCTCCAGCCCGTGGTTGATTGGCGTGCACGCGTACATCGACGCGATCCCCTACATCGATCTTGAGGTATCTGTTGATGGTGCCATTTCGCAGTACCGGGTGGATTATCGCTCCACGTTGAACCCGGCGGTGAATGAGAGCAAGGACGTATATTTTGGCCGTGTCGGCGCGTACGGCACGGTCCGGCGTGATATCGTCAAGTTTCCGCCGGTGGTCCCCATTGCCGCGCTTTACTTCGGTGGCGGACTGTCGTACAACTTCATCGCTCCGGTGGCCGGACCGGACCTGATCGTGAACGCGTACGGCACCGACAACCCCACCACACGGCAACCCGACATCGCAAAGCTGGTCGAGCGCGAGGGAACCTTCGGCTGGCACGGGCTTGTCGGGTTCCGCATCAAGCCGCCGGTGGTTCCCATCGCGTTGCGGCTGGAAGGGAAATACACATCCACCGGAATCAGCACGTATGAGCGGCCCAAAAGCATATTCAGCGCGTATCTCGGCACGTCGTTCGCCTTCTAGCGTTTGCTGAGATTCCTCTGGACGGGCGGTATCGCGATCGGTACCGCCCGTTTTTGTTACAGGCGTGCGGGAGGGCCGTTGATCGTGAGCGAAGGCCTGACGAGAGAGTCCGAGATTACGTGCCCGCATCGCGGTTTCAAGAAGGTGGAAACCATGCCGATCGACGCCTGCCAGCATTTCTACAAGTGCGAGGGGTGCGGTGTGGTGCTTCGCCCGAAATCCGGGGATTGCTGCGTCTTCTGTTCGTACGGCTCGCACCCGTGTCCGCCTGTGCAGCAGCAAAGGGCGAGCAACGCATGACCCTGTGAACCGTGCCGGCAGGCCCGATTGCCTTCCGAGTGGAAGGGAAGTATACTTCCACCGGAATCCGCGCCTGCGAACGCCCGAAGGGCGCATTCGACGGCTGCTTGAGGGGGTAGTTCGCCCCTTGGCGAGCGTTGAGGTTC
>JAKPPK010000228.1 GCA_029547385.1 Candidatus Latescibacterota bacterium | reverse complement strand
CACGCGCGCGAGAAACAGATGATAGGAAAGGTGATTGTGTACATATATGCCTTGCAAACAACCCTGACCACCCAGACCAACCCCCCCATATAGATCAAGGAGGGGAGTTTGGATCCTGTTCTAACACCAACACCCAAACCCCCCAAACCACCCTGACCCCCCACCCTCCTCCCGTCGCTGTCACAACCACCGCAACACAAACACCCCCTGCGTGGGCAGACCTGATACACCACTACGACCTCCCCGAAGACCTGGACCTGTCGGGATACACCAGGTTCATGTGGAAGGGACAACGGTGTCACTGTAGAGGGTGCACAAACGCGGGTATGTGGCACGGTCCCGACAGAGCACTACCCCGGAGCCTGTGTGACGACCACTACGCAGAGTTAACAAAGTTAACACATAGCAAGGGGGTGGGTCCATGAGCCCACGTTTGCGATGGTTCAAACACAACCAGCGGCCGGCAAGGGATACACCACCGGCAAGCGAGGACAGGCGCCCCGGGCCCGTTTTTGGAGTGTGGATATTTCAGTGCTGGACCTGCGGGCATCGATGGACCGGCCCCCTCGTTTGGAACAATGCCAAATGCGCCATTTGCGGGGAGACCGTCCGGGTATCATGCGTGCGTCAGGCAACCCCGGGCACGGCATCACAACCCGGGGCCGATCCCACCCCTGCGACAACAACGACCCCACCGGGCCCCGTCCCGGGTTCGGTTGAAACACCCAAGGAGGAAGCACATTGACACGACAAAGCAGAACATCAGGGCGCCGCCTGCGTGGCGCGGAATGTCGCGCCCGTGCGTTGGAATTGCGAAAAAACGGGCTCACATACGAGGCGATCGCCCAGGAACTCGGGATAAGTCTGCAGTATGCGCATAAAACGGTATCCCAGGCACTGGCCGCCCTCGAAAAGGCAAACGCCGAGGAGGCCCGGCACGTTAGGACCCTGGAACTGGAACGCCTCGAAACGTTGTTCTTAAAAGCATTTACGCGTGCCCGGAAAGGCGACCTGGGGGCAATCGACCGGGTCCTTCGCATCATGGAACGCAAGGCAAAACTGTTAGGTCTCGACGCCCCGAGCAGGTCCGAGGTCACGGCGAGCCTGACCAGCACGAACGAGTGGGTCGAACTGCGAACGCGGATCCTCGCGGTCCTGGAACGGTATCCCGAGGCCCGGAACGAACTAATACGCGAGTTGCAAGGA
>JAKPPK010000219.1 GCA_029547385.1 Candidatus Latescibacterota bacterium | reverse complement strand
GATCCCCACGGTCTATCGAATCGAATCCGAGGTGGAAAGGCTCTGTGGTGCCAGCACGAGCGGCGTGGGAATCGGGGGAATGGCAACCAAAATCAGCGCTGCCAAAATGCTTGCCGCATCAGGAGTACCGACGATCATTGCCAATGGTCGTACAACGCGCCTGGAAGACATCGTATCCGGGAAGCCAGTGGGAACCATCTTCCTGCCCGTCTCTGTGTCTGCCCACACCAGCAGGCACCAGCACTGGATCCTCGCCCAGAAAACCCTCGGGAAACTTACCGTTGATTCGGGAGCCGCAAGGGCGATCGTCGAAAGAAACACCAGCTTGCTCCCGAGCGGAATACAGCGGGTCACGGGAAGATTCTCCGAGGGCGATGCTGTCGCCATTCTCACCGAAGACGGAGTGGAAATAGCGAGGGGCATACCGCGTTACTCCGCCGACGAGATTCGGAAAATCGCCCGCCACCATTCGCGGGAAATCGAAACTGCTCTCGGGTACACGCGAGGAGACGAGGTTGTCCACCGCGATAACCTCGTCACGGTTACGGACGGGTTGCCCCGTGCTGCGCGATAGTCTGCGTGCCGGGGGCCTGTGCGTCGCGCGAGGCTTTTTTGCGGCGCTTTCCATCGGGTTCCTTTCCTCCCCTTCACCCGCGGCAGAAGCAGATTCTACCATTTCCGTGTGGGTTTTTCTCACCGACCATGGTGAATCGCGCGGAGTGCTCTACCGTCCTTCTGCGCCAGTTTCTGACCGCGCGAGAGCACGAACGGCCACTCGCGGTTCGCGCACGGAAGAGATTCTGGCTGTGTATGCCCCGTATGTCAGACGGGTCTCATCGCGCGTCAGCCGCGTGCGAACCGTCTCCCGCTGGCTGAATGCGGTAAGCGCGGACGCAACACCGGTACAGATTGAGAGCCTTCGCGCGCTGCCCGAGGTACGCGCTGTCAGCCCGGTACGTGCGTACCGGCACGAGCTGCCCGACATTGACGCCACGCAGGCGCGCATGGCACCCGGGCTTGCGGACACGGTTCAGCAACGGTACGGAGCCAGTTTCTGGCAGTACGGCCGAGTCGGGATTCCGGAGCTGCACGCACTCGGCCTTACCGGAAGCGGGGTCATGATCTGCGTGATTGACGCTGGATTTGCCCGGTTTGATCACCCCGCGTTTGCTCACCTGAAAGTCGTCCAGACGAGAGACTTCATCACCGGTTCTACCAGTTTGACGCCCGATTCACACGGGGCGCAGGTTCTGTCGGTGATTGCCGGGAACGAAGCGGGAATGCTGGTCGGTCCGGCGTACGGTGCGGAGTACATGCTTGCCCGTACGGAAGCCCGAGCGGTGGAAGTTCGCGCCGAAGAGGATTTCTGGATCGCGGCAGTGGAATGGGCGGACTCCGCCGGCGTGGACATCATCACGAGCAGCCTCGGGTACAACACGTTCGACGACCCGTCCGAGAACCACAGCCTCGCGGAACTGGACGGCTCTTCGTTGATCACCCGGGCCGCTGATCGTGCTGTGGCGCGCGGGATTGTCGTCGTGGCTTCGGCGGGAAATGAACGCGGTGCGAGCGGGGCGCCGGAATGGCAGGGGCGGATTACCCTTCCCGCGGACGGTTTCGGGGTTCTGGCT
>JAKPPK010000442.1 GCA_029547385.1 Candidatus Latescibacterota bacterium | reverse complement strand
ATGCGGTGGTCGTTGTACGTTTCTATCATCGCACCGCGTAGCGGTGCGGGAGTGATGCGCAAACCATCCTCGAACTCCTCCACCTGTGCCCCGAGTTTCCTTGCTTCTGTCGCGATGGCGGCGATGCGGTCCGATTCCTTCACTCTGACATTGCCGATTCCGCGAATACTGGTGGGAGAATCCGCAAAGAGCGCCACGACGGCAAGGGTCATGGCGGTATCTGAGATGTCCGCCATATCCGCTGATATTCCGTGCAGGGGTTTTCCTGTAACCTCGGTCCAGTCGGCCCCCTCGCGGACAACACATCCCATTGCCTCGAGCAGACGAACAAACGCGCGATCACCCTGTACGCTGTTTTTCCCGATGCCTGTGACGCGGATGGTACCCCCGGTTATTGCGGCGGCGGCAAAAAAATACGACCCGGCCGAGGCATCCGGTTCCACGGCGAACGTGGTACCGAAGTAGCGAGAATTCGCGGCAACGTGGTAGACATGAGGCTCGGTTTCTTCGACGTCCGCACCGAACGCTCGCATGACATGGCGTGTCATACCGACGTACGGCGCGGAAACAAGGCCGTTTTTCACGGTTACCACGGTGTCGCGTCTGGCGTACGGTGCTGCCATCAGAACGGCACTGATAAACTGGCTGCTGGTTGTGCCATCGATCTCACAACTGCCGCCGGGGAGTCCGTCAGCGCGTATGAGAACGGGCGGGAATGGCTCGTTGCAGGCCAGCACATCGCCACCGAGGGCGCGCAGGCCGTAGACGAGGTCGAGAATGGGACGTTGTCTCATCCGCTCGTCGCCGTCAACGGTATACACCCCCGTGCCGAGGGTCAGTGCCGCCGTGAGGAACCTCATTGCGGTTCCGGCATTCCCGACGAACAGGTCCGCTTTCTTTGCCGGGAATCTGCCCGAACACCCGCGCACGCGAATCACCGTTCCGTCCGCGCTCACGCTGAGGTCCACGCCAAGTTTCCGCAATGCGCTGATCATGTATCTGCTGTCGTCTGACACGAGCGCATTGGAAATCTCTGATTCGCCGTATGCAAGCGCGGCGCACAAAAGCGCGCGATTTGTGAGGCTTTTCGAGCCGGGAGGGCGAATCGTCGCGTGGAGCGAGCTTACCGGTGTGATGGGACGCGCGTGCGTTTTCATTTCTGCTCTGCCCGGCGTGTTGTGCCTCCGCTGAACCATTCAAACGAGAGCACAAGAACGACAAACCATTGGCCTCGATGCCTATCGTAATGTAGGTTCGAACACGTAAGAAGTCTAGAGCGAACGTGTTCCGCACCCTGACACACGCGCGAGGGTCTTCGAGACCCGAAGGAAGGCAGGCACCATGAATGAAGACACCGTGAGCGGGGATTTCCTCAAACCGTCAAAAAGGACACCTGTGCGCGTAACCGTCAGGAATCCGGAACGGGAAAAAGCCGGTCAACTGACACCGAAGGAAACGGAAATACCGCGTCTTGCGGAGGAAAAGGCACCGCAGACACGGGTTGTGTATTCAACGCGGGGGTATGAGTATGAAGCCCCGTTCAATTATCCCAATGTCAACTGCGAACTGGGCCGTTTCGGAACGGGAACAGGCGCCCACCCGGACGGAATGGAGCTGGACATCCCACCTTTCGGCGCGATCACGATCGAAGAGGCGGAGCCGATCATTGGAGTGACTGTAATCGGGAGCCCGTGCATCCCCCCGGGAACCATCCTGGTGTTCGGCGAACCTCTCGAATGGAAGTACGGGCGTTCGGGTGTAAAGTTCAAACAGACGAATATCTGGGGTGAGCACCTGTACCGCTGGGGCGCAAATCCGGAGTTCGAGGAAGGAAATCGGCACGCGGGGCTGGCCAGCGTGCACTTCGAAATTCCGGATTGCCGCAAGGTGACGGTGATGGGATACGGTCAGCTTGACGTGCACGTAAGCCCTCCCGAATGGACGCCCGGCAAAGGCCGCCAGGGACTGGAGCAATACGAGATGCCCGGTGAAGACTGGTGGAATGACGCACATTACAACGTGCGGACCATCCGAATTACGGTGCGCGTGCCTGCCTGATATGGGCGCGGCACGCACGAATCGCGATCGCGATAGAGAGCCGGTTCCCGGTCCGTTCATTGCCCATTCGCGGCCACGGGCTTACCTTTTCTGCGGGGTTTTCCGCTTCTGTGAATTCTGTTCGGGCCGTCCATGCGAGTCAATTTCCTCACGGTAGGGTGCAAACTCAACAACTGCGAAACCGAGGTGCTCGAGCGGCATTTCTCCCGGGCGGGCTGGGATGTGGTTTCCCGCGAGGAGCCTTCGGACGTGACGGTGGTAAATACCTGCACCGTCACGGCGCGGAGCGATGCCGATTGCCGCAAACTCATCCGACACGCGAAATCAATGAACCCCGCGGGCAGGGTTGTGGTTACCGGTTGCCTTGCGGAAAGGACCCCGGACGCGCTCGCCGGTATGCCGGAGGTTGCAGCCGTAATCGGAAACCGCGCGAAGAAAAACCTGCTTTCCATCGTCACCGCTGAACTTCAGAAAGCCTCCGGCCCTTTGATCGCTTCGCAGGATCAGAGCGGGCCGGGTTTCCTCCCGCTTTCGCCCCGGGTTGGATCTCTCTCAGCGACGAGAACACGCGCAACGGTTCAGGTGCAGGAAGGGTGCGACGAACACTGCACGTACTGCATTGTCCCGCGCGTTCGCGGTCGAAGTCGTTCAAGACCGATTGAGGACATCGTCGCGGAAACGGAAACTCTGGTTGCAGATGGTTCCGTTGAGATTGCGTTGACGGGTGTCAACACGGGTGCCTGGGGGCTCGACCTCGGAGCCGAAGGGGGCATCGCTGCCGTCGTGGACGCCATCCTTCGCGTTCACACTCCGTCGGGACAGAGGGTTGAACGCCTTCGCCTCAACTCCCTCGAACCGCAGGCGATCACACCGGATCTGGTGCGCAAGTGCGCTATGGAACCGCGTGTATGCCGCCATTTTCACGTGCCTCTGCAGAGCGGGAGCGATGCGATTCTCAGAAAGATGAACCGGCGCTACACTGCCGCGGAATACGCGCAGAAGATAGAGCTCATTGCGGAACATATTCCTGACGTGGCAATTGGCGCGGACGTGATGGTGGGATTCCCGGGCGAAACGGATGAGCAGTTCGGTGAAACCTTTGAACTCATTCGGCGCTTGCCGCTCACGTATCTCCATGTCTTCCCCTTTTCCCCACGCGAGGGAACGCCAGCTCTCCGACTCGGCCCTGCAATCTCCTCAGAGCGGAAGCAAGAACGCAGCCGCGCGTTGAGGGAACTGGGAAACAGGAAGCGCCTTCAGTTTCACCTGCGACACGTGGGCAATGTCGTGACGGTTCTTCTTGAAGGGAAACCAGTGACTGCCACCACGGTGCTTAGTGGATTGACCGACAATTACATCCGTGTCGCCGTTCAGGCTCCTTCAAATCGCATCAACACGTTGGTGCCCGTGTATGTCGAAGACGCTTCCCGGGAGGGGGTGCGGGGCGTTCTGGTAGACGAATGCTCCACGTCATTTTCACGGACTCGAGGGAGTCAGAAATGAGGGGCCGTCAACTCGACGTACTCGGCTGTGACGCCGGCGCGAGTGAGTCACATGTGAACACCACAGAACACATGCGAGTCTATGTGGAGACGTACGGGTGCCAGATGAACGTGGCGGATTCGGAACTGATCACCGGGATACTCTCCCGAGCGGGTTTCCAGATGGTTTCCGGTCCGGAAAGTGCCGACGTGATTCTGCTGAATACGTGTGCAGTTCGAGAGAACGCCGAGGAGCGCGTATTTGGCAGGCTGGGAGAGCTTGCGCAGTACAAGAACTCGCGGCCGCACGTTCTCATGGGAGTGGTGGGTTGCATGGCCGAACA
>JAKPPK010000203.1 GCA_029547385.1 Candidatus Latescibacterota bacterium | reverse complement strand
CAAGGTCCGCGAGCACCTTCTGTCCCACCACCGAAGCCGCGAGGCCGGGAAGGGACAGGGTATCCGCGTGGGCGCGTTCGAATGTGACTTCCCGGAAGGTGCGGGCAACGGAAAACAGGCGTCGCACCGATTGGGTTCCGGCAACGGCCAGAGCGCCTGCTATTGCTATCGCAAGAAAAATCAACGCTTTCCGCATTACGCCTCACTGCCGCCGGTCGGCAGCCCTGTCCGTTCGATCACGCGGTTCAATCACCCGCACTTGGTGCTCGCCGGCGCCTTCTGGATACTTAACGATACGGACTCAGGAGAACAGTTCCCAACAAAGCAGGGCTTATGCCGGTTTCGAAAAGCTCACCATTGGCGACGTCGGACCGTATGCGCGAAGAGGCCGCTTCGATCACGCACGTCACGAATATCGGCATCGTGATGAATGTGATCATGACTCTGGCAAAGATACTTGCCGGGTGGGCGTTTGGTTCCATCGCGCTGGTTGCCGACGGAGTGCACTCGCTTTCCGACCTTGCCACGGATGCCCTCGTGATCGTCGGAACGCGCGTGGGGTTGCGGCCGGCGGATAAGCGCCACCCGTACGGCCACGGCAAGATCGAGACGATCAGTGCGCTGCTCATCGCCTTCGCGCTGGTGTTTGTCGGCGCGCGGATTTCGTTTGTGGCAGGGCGGGAGATGTACCTCCGCCATCACTCCTACCCCGGCATCTGGGTACTCGTGATTGCGGCCATTTCGGTGGTGGGCAAGGAATGGCTTTTCCGGATCACGCGCCGGGTGGCGCTGGCTTGCAACAGCGCCGCAGTGTTCGCCAACGCGTGGCATCACCGTTCGGACGCCCTCGGCGCGCTGGCCGTGGTGTTCGGTTCCGTGGCCGGGATGATGGGGTGGGGCCACGGTGACCAGACGGCCGGCGTGGTGGTGGGAATCATGGTGGTCGGCGTGGGGTTGAAAATCGGCGTGGACGCGCTGGTGGAGCTTTTCGACGTAAGCGCGGACGTCGAAACGGTTGCCGCGCTGGAACAGGCAATTTCGGGCGAGGAGGGGGTCCGCGCGTTTCACCGCCTGCGCAGCCGTCTTGTCGGCCGGGAGATATTCGTGGACGTACACATTCTGGTTGACCCGGCATTGAGCGTGGTTCAAGGGCACAGGGTTGCCGATCGGGTGGAAGAAGCCATTCGATCTTCCATGAAGCGGCCGGCGAATATCGTCGTCCACATAGAGCCCGACCTTCCCGAGCTTCGCACCGTGAACCCGAACAAATAACCATCCGCCGCCGCACTGCGCCTTCGCCTGAGCTTTTCGGCGTGGCGATTTTCCCGCGCCACCACCCGCGGAATTGGTTCGGTGGCGGGCAGGCGATATACTTTGTTGCATGAAAAACTGCTCGCGGAGTACGGCAAAAAATGCCGGAACCGCCGGCCCCATTGGAAAAGGAGCCTCACCGTGGCCAAAATTCCCATTGCGATTCAGATGTACACGCTGCGCGAGGACTGCAGCAAGGACTTCGTCGGCACGTTGAAAGCCGTCGCCAAAATCGGGTACGCCGGTGTGGAACTGGCAGGGATGTACGGGGTTGCGCCGAAGGAACTCGGAAAGATACTGGATGACCTCGGCCTGAAGCGCGCGGGCGGACACTGGGGCGTCGAACCGCTGGAGAAGGAATTTGACAAGACGGTTGAAGACGTGAAGGCGCTCGGGTCGTCGTTTGTGACCATCCCCGGTCTTCCGGGCACCTACACCGAGGACGCCGAAGCGTGGAAGCGCACCGCCGTTCTGTTGTCAGGGATCGGACAGAAACTGCTGAAGGAAGGCATTCAGCTTTCCTACCACAACCACAACCACGAGTTCAAACTCTTTGGCGGAAAGCACGGCCTGGACATTCTGTACGAAAACAGCGATCCGAAGGCACTCCACGCCGAGATCGACACCTACTGGGTGCAGTATGCGGGCGTTGACCCGGCCACGTACATGAAGAAGGTCGCCAACCGCCTTTCGCTGGTGCATATCAAGGATATGGCGGACGACGATATGAAGTCGTTCGCGGAAATCGGCAACGGGATCCTCGACTGGGACGCGATTTTCGCCGTCGCCAAAGAAGCCGGATCGAAGTGGTTGATCGTGGAGCAGGATTCGTGCAAGCGCCCGCCGCTGGAGAGTGCGAAAATCAGCTTTGAGAACCTGAAAACGATGGGCGCGGTGTAGTCAACCGGATGGTGTTCACTTGCCACACACCGGTTTCGTGCCTATCTTTTTAGCGGCATTATTTGGGAAACAGGGGCTGTAGCTCAGCTGGGAGAGCGCCTGTCTGGCAGACATGAGGTCACGGGTTCGATCCCCGTCAGCTCCACCATGTGACAATACGGGACTTGCGAGCGTTCGTGAGTCCCGTATTCCGTTGACATCGTCTTCACGCCACGGTTACGGAGTTCTGCGCCGTTTTGTCCCGCGAATTGACCACCTGACTGATTCGAGGTCCACCCCGCACGTTCGGCGGGTTTCCCCGCGGCACGCGCCCGTTTCGGAAACCACCGTACGATCTGACAACTTCATCCCGCCATTTCCCAGAAAATGGGCTCCAGTGGAACAGGAGGAAAGCGCTTCATGTCCCTGATCATCATCATCGGCCGCGGCCACGGGGGCACGCGGGCCATGTCGCAGACGCTTGTAGACAGCGGCGTATACATGGGCGAGCCGCTGAACGATTCCTACGACCTCGTGCCGCCCGAAGCGATGTACGACGCCTGCCGCGTGATGGCTCGATACGTCAAATGGCACGGCGGGTTCAGGTGGGATTGGTCGCAGCTGCACTCGATGGACATCCCGGAGAAATTCACCGGGTTGATCCAGACGTACCTGAAGTCGGTTCTGGAAAGCCCGGCAGCACGAAAGGGCTGGAAAATCCCCGAAACGACACTGGTGTTCCCGTGGATCGTGCGGATGTTCCCCGAAGCGAAGTACATCTTCTGGATTCGTGACCCGCGCGACAGCATTCTCGGCGGACACGTTACCGACGACCTTTCCGATTTCAACATTCCGTATCCCCT
>JAKPPK010000160.1 GCA_029547385.1 Candidatus Latescibacterota bacterium | reverse complement strand
ACGGGGTCGTGCACAAGAGGCACGCTTTCAGGCTGCTCCGGTGGTCGAATCCGCGGGGCTGCAGCAACCAGAACGACGATCGTCCCCGCAAGGAGCATCCATCTGAACGTATTCATGGTTCCTCCCCCTTACCGCGATTTGTCGGCGGCTTTGCGAACGAATTCGTATACCTCCAGAACCGGGACGCTTCTGGCACGCGCGATCGCGGCGCAGTCGTCATATTCAGGCGTGATCCGCGTCCGTCCATCCCATTCCGCACATTTCACGCGGACAGGTCCCCAGGGTGTTTCGACGGTCTCACTTCGGCGGGGGAGGACGCGCCGGACAACGTCGGATATCCTCACGCCAAGCGTTGATGTTTCCCCGAACAGGACCGATATCACTCTTTCCCGCTGCTCCGGGTGCACAAGGACGTGGACGACGATCCCCGGCCGGTTCTTTTTCATGATGACCGGCGACAGGAACACGTCCTTTGCACCGGCTTCAAAAAGGCGTTCAAGAACGTACCCGTACACTTCCGGCGTCATGTCATCAATTGTGGTCTCGACGACAAGCGCGCGCTCTTCCCCGATAGAACCTGTTGTCCGGCCTATTTCAACGCGCAGGAGATTCGCGATCTCCTGCGTATCACGGCTCCCGGCCCCGTAGCCGATCGTTTCCGGCACAAACACAGGAGGGCACGCGAAGCTTTTGGCAAACGTCGTAATGATCGCCGCACCGGTAGGAGTGACGAGCTCATACGGTAACGAGGTTCGGTCGACCGGCACACCGCGGAGCAACTCCAACGTTCCCGGCGCGGGAACCGGCATGACACCATGCGCGGCCCGTATCGTCCCGATGCCGGTGCGGATTGCCGACGCGTGAACCTCCTCTATCCCCATCGTTTCGATTCCGAGGCAGGTTCCTACCACATCAACTATCGCATCAACCGCTCCGACCTCGTGGAAATGAACCTCTTCCGGGTCAGTTCCGTGAACGCTGGCCTCCGCCTCTGCAAGCCGTTTGAAAACGCTGATCGCGTTTTTTTCCACACCCTGAGAGAGTCTGGCGGTCTGAATGAGCTCTACCACGTCTGAAAGACGGCGGTGGACATGCGCCGCAAGGGGAACCGGATGGTCCCGTTCTTCCGAGGATGGCCCACCTTCGTCCAGATTGTGATGTCCCCGGCCAGCTCCGTGCGTGTGGTGATCATCGGGCCCATGGTCATGCGGATGCTCGTGGCGAGTGTGTTGAAGGGAATCGGCGGAGGTGGCGTGGGTGTGGTAGGGCACCTGCCCGTGGATAACAACATCGAACCTGGTTGCCGCGATATGATGTCGCCGGGTTGTTGATTTCCGGAGCTCGTACCCTTCGACGCGGAGCTTTCGAAGTTCGGCCTGCAGGTATTCGAAATCGAGGCCGGCGTCAAGAAGCGCGGCTACCGTCATATCACCGGCAATTCCGGCGAAGCAATCGAAAAACGCTATCCTCATCGGGCGCCCTGCCTCGTTCTCCGCGTCTAACCGGGACACTCTATAGTTTCGGGAATCACTGCGCGCGCGTTGAACAGCACTTCCCACGTCCTTATTACGCGCGCCAGCCGCTTTTTCCCCCAGGGTCCAGCCGTAATGACGACAGAAGAAATCTCCCTGCCCGAACGGGCTTCCGTAAGCGGCACCCAGTCCGTGCCCTCGGACGCTCGCGGAACACCGGTTGCCGGATCGAAAGAAGGCAGCTCCGAACTGGCACGTACTTCTGGTGTTACTACCGTCACGGCTTGCTTCGTGCAAACTCTCAGTCGTCCTGCAAGCCACTTGCCAGCAGGGGGAAGCACCCTGCTGTTTGCCTGCCCTTCATGGGCGTTGGACGGATGCCGGTAACTCCGAGGGTCGTCACCTGATACCATCAGCGTCTCCTGCTCATACGGTTGAACGTTGTTCCGCTTCCTTGAGACCCGGTGTTACCCATTCCTCCTGGAACACGACGTCCGGAAGCCCGTCGTCCCGGTTCCCATCGGCGCCGAACGGGTGGCCCATCCCGCGGACCGTAACAGTTGATTCCCACCAGATGGGATCGGGAACATCCTTCACCTCGGCGCCGAAATGTTCTACGCGAACGGTCACTGAGGCGGCCACCGCGCCCTTTTTTCTCAGTTCCTCCTGAACCAGTGGAACCAACACATCTCGCGCCACGGCAACCGCACGTTCCCGGTCCGCAGTTGAAACGCGTTTCTCCGGCGTATAACAGACGATGCTCCCGTTTTCCTCCGGGCGCAAAAGCGCCGTAGCCGTCGCGACGACCGCACCGGTGGCAGCTCCCACGGCGTTCGCAACCGGAGCACCTTCCGGAAGAACAAAGGTTCCGCCAAGCCGGTCCGACACCGAGGAAAGAAACAGATGCGCCGGCGCCCCGACACCGACAATGGGCGGGCGCAGGTTGAGTGAAGCGCCAAGCCCGTTTCGGGGTACCTCACGAAGAACGATCCTGGTGAGGTGCGATTCCAGCGTGTGCGCACCCCGGTGGTTGCCCTCGTCCGGCACACCGAAATATGCATGCATGACTTGGCGTGTGAGCATCTGCGTGGCGATTTCCCCGACGCGGGCGACAACCTCCTCCGCACTGACACCGAGCCGTGCCGCAGCAAGCTCCGTTGCGATGCGAGCCGATTCCTTATCCCAGGGTTCAAACTGACCCGTGACGTGCCAGATGTCTGTTGGCGTAAGGCCCACCCGTTGGATCAGCCTCCATCGTTCCAGGCGTTCCGTTCGGAGAAGCGACTGGTGCGGGTATCCGACCGCTTTCGCCAGACCCCATCGCGTTTTCGGACCGTTTTCGAGTGCGTCCAGAATCGTCTTTTCCTGATCCTCAAGAGCGGACCGCGCTTCCGATTGGAGTCGCAGGAACGCGTCCGTCGGGTTGGTCAATCGCCAGTCTCCACCCGGCGAACCGTCTGAGTTCACTCGTTCAAGCAATTCTCTGTATTCTTCACGAAGAGCCGCGCACTTGTGCCCGGCATAGGAAACAGGTATCACCCGCTGAGGCCCGACGGAAAGTTTCCCGTGCTGAACTGCGACCGAGCTATCCCCGCCCAAGCCGCGGGTGCAGACATCCGCTGAACGGACTCCGGCTCGCCACTCGCCTACGGAGACACCACCCGGGGCCATGGATGGCCGTCCTCCCCGCAATACGGCGATATCCGTTGTTGTGCCACCGACATCTACAACGATTCCCTCCGCAACACCGGAGAGCCGTGCGGCACCCAGGGCGCTGCACGCAGGGCCGGACAGAATCGTTTCCACCGGCCTCAGTCGGGCCACCCTCGTGGCCATCAGGCTTCCATCGCCCGTTACCATGAAACACGGGATGGCGGAGAGCCCCACCTCAGACAGCACACCCTCCACCGCGTGCAGGAACTGTTGGACGATGGGGATCAGGCCGGCGTTCAACGCGGCCGTTTCAGCACGGACAAGGGCATTCAGTACGCCCGCAACTTCGTGTCCGCACACAATCGGGAGTTCCGTCAGTCCATGCGCGATCTCGGCCGCGCGCAATTCGTGCTCGGGATTTCTCACACTGAGAACGCTCGAAATCGCAATGCCGGATACCCCTTCCTCCAAAAGCTCGGTCAGCGCAACCCGTAACCCGGTTTCGTCAAGTGGCTCGCTTTCCACCCCACGAATCGTGTGGCGCCCCGCAACCACTCTTTTGGGCTGCCACCGAACTTCGCGCGCCTCGAATCCATCATATCCTATTAACACCAGCCCCGCAGGGGCATGCCGTCCCTCGACAATCGCGTTCGTAGCCAGCGTGGTCGAAAGCGCGGCGTACGTTGCCCTGGACCGGATCGCGGCAGGCAGACCGGCAATGGCTCCCGCCACGCCTTCGATGTAGGAGGGGGGCGTTGTCGGCGCCTTCGCGGAAGCCAGAATGCGGTCTTCCGAAAGGTCGTAAAGCACTGCATCCGTGTATGTTCCACCCGCGTCCAGACCAAGTGCGATCGGCATATAGGTTTCCATCCTGCGTTATGTGATTGTTGTCAACGCCATTGAATCGGTTCCGAGTAACAAAGGTACCCAATCCCCGAGCCTCACCACAATGAGAAGGTGCCTCCCAGCGCACGGGGTTGCATCGGAAGCAAACCTGATGCACTCTCTGAACCATATTCTGGTTTCGACGCAACATTTCCCGTAGGGGGCTTGCCATGGTTGCAAAAGCGCAACTCGACCCGTCGCCGTTCGGAATGGGCATCTACCCGTGTCACAGAACGTCTGGCGAAACGACACTGAGGGCGCTTGGGCTCGCGCGGGACGCGGGGATCAAGTGGACGCGCGACGAACTCGGCTGGGGAGGAATCCAACCCGAACGCGGAGTCTGGAAGTGGGAAGCCTTTGACCGTGCCATTCGTTTGACACGGGAACACGGCATTCATACGCTGGGCCTGCTCTGCTATTCAGCGCCGTGGGCGGCAACCCACAGAACGGCTGAGGGAAAACCATCCGTCGTGAGCTTACCAGATCTGAGCGCCTGGAAGGAATACGTGTTCAGAACAGTGGAGCGGTACCGAGAGACAATCCATGTGTGGCAGATGTGGAATGAACCCAACATTTCCGGATTCTGGCAACCAAAACCGAATCCACGGGAATACGCGAAGCTCCTCGTGGCCGGCGCCGAGGCTGCCCGTGCGGCCGACCCGACGTGTTGGATAGTCGGGTGCAACACATCCATGGTGGACCTGGCTTTTGACCGCGTGGTGTTTGAAGAGGGTGGGTGGGATACCACCGACATTATTGGAGTACACCCGTACCGTTATCCTCACGCCCCTGAACACACCGACATGCTGGGCGAGCTGCGAAATCTTGCCGCGCTGGCGTACGAGTTCGGGGCGGTCAAGCCCATCTGGATCAGTGAAATCGGATACGCAACCCATCTGGGACCCGGTGGAAGCAGTGAGTGGTGGTCCGCGGCGATGCTTATGCGAGTCTACCTTACGTGTTGGGCCAGCGGGCTCGTGCAGAAGGTTTTCTGGTACGATTACCGCGATGACGGAACCGAACCGACATACAACGAGAGCAATTTTGGTATTCTGCACCACGACTGGTCACCCAAGATGCCATACCACGGGTTCAAGGCGATGGCACATGCGCTGGAAGGGTTTTCGCCCGAAGGGCGAGTTGATCTTGGCGAAGGGCCGTACGTGCTGAAATTCGTTCGGGGTGACGAGGTCCGCTACGCGGCGTGGACCGTGGGGAAGAACGCGCGAGTGCCGGTTCCGGCACCGGCGGATCAGGTGACCGTTATCCGGGCGTGGGATGCGCCGCTTCAGGCAGAAGCACGAAACGGCTGGGTGTCAGTCGCCCTGGACGCGGCTCCAGTATTTCTTGTGGACAGCCGGCGGTGGACTACGTCATAACTGGCATGCCACTGACCGACGGATCAGGAAGCTCGACCAGTCTATCCCGCTGGTCAAGCGCCAGCCAGAGGTGTCGGGGCTCGCGCGCCGTGAACTCGCTTCTGCCGGCCCGCACGGTGTAACCGGATTTCGAATCCCACACCACGGTGACGTCAACATCGCCACGCCACGTCATGGGACCGAATTCCAGGTGTTCCCATTCCGTCGGGAGCGCAAATGGCCAGCACTCGATGATGTCGTCATATCGGGGGACGAACCCGACCACGAAGCGCACGAACAGGTCGAGCGTAATGGCGGACTGGCTGCAGAAGGTGTGCGGGTCCATGTTCGGCGCGCCCGTCATGGAATTGTAGGAGTAAGAGGACGTCGGCGCGTTTTCGCCCAGCATGCGCAGCGCCTTCCAGATAATTCTCCTCGCCTCCTCGAGGAAGCCATACCTCACCAGAGCGACGACAGTAAGCCAGACCCCGCTGGTGATCAGCACATCACCCCCGTACGTGATGTGGCCCGGATCCAGATCCGGTGTGTCTGCGGCGACCGACGGAACCGGATACGGCGTGCCAAATGCGGCAGGATCCTGCAGGAGACGGACCATTCGTTCCGCACGGTCCGCCGGCGCGACTCCGGACATCAGGGCCGAGAACGCCGCCACCGAACACACGCCGGTGAGCTCGTGCGTCACGGCATCGAGGTCCCCGTACCAGCCCCGCGTTTCATCCCACATGAGATCGTTGATTGCCCTCGCCGTCTTGTTGAGACGCTGGCGAATCCGTTTTGCGAGGTTTCTGTCGCCAACTATCCCCGCCGCTTCAATTATGTCTTCCCGAAGGAGGCACAGTTGCGCGTTTATGTCGATCAGTTCGAGCGGCCTGTCAAACCGGATCAGAGATTCGGTGCCTTTCTTGTACCCGTTCACGGCAGTGCGCCAGCGCAGGGAGTAGTCGTATTCATCAACCATCCCCTCGTATTCCACAAGGCCGTCTCCGTCCGCGTCATGCGATGTCAGGCG
>JAKPPK010000156.1 GCA_029547385.1 Candidatus Latescibacterota bacterium | reverse complement strand
CGCGCGCGGTCATGGCAAGCCACATCACGCACATGGGAGTTCACGACCACGGTTTCAACAACATCAGCACGTACGGGAACCTGCGTCGCCTGATCCTGGAGGGACGATTCGCGTCGGACGCGGCGGAACTCGAATTCTGTGAACTGGCCCTCAAATGCAGCGGCGCAGTGCAGGCACGGCGGTGGACACCCACTGCGGAGGGCGGGGGGTTCATTTATTCGTTCAACGGTCCGCATTCGCTTTTCGCCGACACGATGCGCAGTTTGCGCTCGTTGTCCCTCGCGCACAGGCTGGGGCACGCTCTTCTGGAAGAACAGGACGCGCGGGTTTCGCTGTTATCGAGAATGGTTGCCCACGCGGAAACGACGGCCCGTTATGCTGTTTTCTACGGCGAGGGCCGTGACGCATATGACGTGCGCGGGCGAGTGGCACATGAGAGCATATTCAACATCAACAACGGGGTGTACCGCTGCCCGAACAGCCAGCAAGGCTATTCAGCGTTCAGCACGTGGACGAGAGGGCTGGCATGGGTGATGCTTGGCTTTGCGGAGGAACTGGAATTCCTGGAAACGGTTCCAGACGGCGAGCTGGAGCCTTTGGGAGGCCGGACGCGTGTCGAGGCGATGATGCGGAGAGCGGCAGAGGCTACGTGCGACTTCTACTGCCAGAACAGCCCCACCGATGGGATTCCGTACTGGGATACGGGCGCGCCGGGTCTTGCCGCGCTGGGGTATTACCTCGACCGTCCGGCGGACCCGTTCAACGACTATGAGCCGGTGGACAGCTCTGCCGCCGCAATCGCCGTTCAGGGGCTGCTCCGACTAGGGAAATGGCTTTCTGATCACGGAAACAGCGAGACGGGGGCGCGTTACTGGCAGACGGGCCTCACCGTGCTCCACAACCTTCTTGCGGAACCCTACCTTTCGACCGACGAGAAACATCAGGGGTTGCTCCTCCATTCGGTGTATCACCGGCCAAACGGCTGGGACTACGTACCTGAAGGGCGTCGCGTTCCCTGCGGGGAGTCGAGCATGTGGGGTGATTACCATCTGCGAGAAGCTCTCCTGTTCGTTCAACGCGTTGCGTTGAGACAGCCATACCTGACGTTCTACACCCCGTGACGGGAACTCCTGCCGTGACCGAGATACGCCCTATCAAGGGAATCAAGACAGTGGAGGACTTCCGCGCGTACGTCGAAGCGCGCGGGCTGGACCTGCACTGCGAGGATTCGATTGCCCCGGCGGCTTCATCGCCGCTTTGCGAGCCTCTCCATGTGTACGGAAGAACCATCGGAAACCGCTGGGCAGTGCACCCGATGGAAGGGTGGGATGGGACAACTGATGGTGGTGCAACGGAGCTCGTTATCCGGCGATGGCGTCGCTTCGGCGAAAGCGGCGCCAAACTGATCTGGGGTTGCGAGGCGATGGCGATTCGTCCGGATGCCCGCGCAAACCCCAACCAATTGATCATCTCGTCCCAAACGGAGTCTGATCTCGCGCGGCTGCGGGGTGTTCTGCTTCACGCGCACCGGGAGCGGTTCGGAACCACCGACGACATGATGATCGGCTTCCAGTTGACACATTCAGGGCGTTTCTGCAAACCATGGGACAAAGGGAAGTTCGAGTCCCGCGTGGCGTACCGGCACCCGATTCTCGACAGGAAATTCGGGGTGACCAGCGACGCGCAGATCTTCCGGGATGACGAAATCGGCCCGCTCGTGGAGGACTACATCAAGGCAGCGAAGATCGCGCGAAACGTAGGCGCTGATTTCGTTGACATCAAACACTGCCACGGATACCTGCTGCACGAATTTCTGGGCGCGAAGACGCGCAACGGACCGTACGGCGGTTCGTTTGAGAACAGAACCCGCCTCCTGCGGGAAATTGCGGCTGGAATCCGGGCGGAAGTTCCCGGTATGCTCCTCGGAGTACGGCTGAGCGCGTTCGATACGGTTCCCTATAAGCCAGATCCGGAGAAGAGCGCAGGCGGTGTCCTGGGACCCGGGATTCCGGAAGATTATTCTGGGTGCCTGCCCTACGTGTACGGCTTTGGCGTCAACGAAACGGACCCTGTTCAATACGATCTTACGGAGACGTGTCTGTTCCTTGAGCTTCTCCGCGAACTGGACATCCGGCTCGTCAACATTACAGGTGGAAGTCCGTACTACAATCCACATATCCAACGCCCGGCGATTCGGCCTCCCAGCGACGGGTACGCTCCGCCGGAAGACCCGCTTGTCGGCGTCGCACGGCACATAAACGTCGTCAAATACCTGAAAGCGAGGTTCCCCGATCTGGTTCTTGTGGGAACCGGATATACCTACTTGCAGGAGTACCTCCCTCACGTGGCGCAGTACTATCTGCGGCATCAGCACGTGGACTCAGTTGGAATCGGGCGGCTGGTATTGACGTACCCGCATTTCTTCGTTGACGCGACAACGAAGGGCGTGCTTGATGCGAGGATCATCTGCCGCACACTTTCGGACTGCACCACGGGTCCGAGGAAGGGCCTTCCGAGTGGCTGTTACCCTTTGGACGAGTTCTACAAAACAAGTGAATATGGCGCCCGGTTGCGGGAGCTCAAGAAAGCACGTTGATCTTCGGGGGTGAGATGGATTCCTCACGTGAACTCACGATTCAGGACGCTCTCAATGAAGCGTTGCGGACGGAGATGCGTCGCGACGAACGAGTTTTCTGCATGGGTGAGGACATCGCGATCTACGGCGGCGCGTACGGGGTTACCAAGGGTCTTCTGGATGAGTTCGGCGCGGAACGCGTTCGTGACACCGCGATCAGCGAAGCGGCAATCATCGGAGCCGGCGTTGGCGCTGCGATGACCGGCATGCGACCTGTCGTGGAACTGATGTATGTGGACTTCGCCGGTATCGCCATGGACCAGATATACAACCAGGCGGCGAAAATCCGGTACATGTTCGGCGGAAAGGCGAAGGTGCCGCTTGTAATCCGTACGCAGGGGGGCACCGGAAAACAGATCGCCGCTCAGCACTCCAACAGCCTCGAGGCGTGGTTTCTGCACATACCCGGCCTGAAGACTGTGATGCCGTCCACACCGTACGATGCGAAAGGGCTGCTGATTTCCGCGATCCGGGATGACAATCCAGTCATGTTCATCGAGCACAAGGCAATTTACAACGAGAAGGGACCCTGTCCGGAAGGCGATTACACGGTGCCAATAGGAAAAGCCGCCATTCGCCGCCCCGGAACGGACGCAACGATCGTGAGTTACTCGCGGATGGCGCTGAGGAGCATGTCCGCAGCGGAGACGCTCGCCGGAGAAGGCATCTCCTGCGAAGTGATTGATTTGCGGACCATAAGCCCGTGGGATACCCACGCAGTGGTTGAATCCGTGGCCAAAACGCACCGCGTCGTGATTGTGGAAGAGGGTACGCGCACGGGAGGGGTGGGTGCGGAAATCTCCGCGAGAATCATGGAGCTCGCATTCGACGAGCTTGATGCGCCGGTGGAGCGCGTTGCCGGCGTGGATACGGTCATTCCGGCAAGCGCCACGCTTGAAGCGGCAGCCATCCCGAACGTGGAATCCATCATTGCCGCCGTTCGGCGGACTCTCCAATAAAAAGAAGGCGCTCAAGAACACCTCCTGAGCGCCATTCTCTGCCGATGAAGCCCTCGGATCACTCGCTCTGTTCGATGGTTCCTTCGGGCTCCTTTGTTTCCGTGTCTTCTACGGTTTCGGGGGCTTTCTGACCGGCTGCGTCGACGACTTCGCCTTTCATCGTCGCCGTAACCCCGTGGGGCAACTTGACGAAGAACTCGAACGCTCCCAGCACGCGAACGGGTTCCTCTATAACGATGTGACGGTGGTCTACGTCAAAACCGTGCGTTTTCAGTGCTTCCGCAAGGTCGCGATTGGTAACGGAGCCGAAAAGGCGCCCTTCCTCACCTGCCTGCATAGGAATGACCAGGTGCACCGGTTCGAGCGCTGCTTTGACTCGTTCGGCTTCCTGGGTCTCTTTCGAAACGCGCACGAGGAACTTGCGCTTTTCGTCTTCCCACACGCGCAGATTCCGTTCGGTGGCTGGATACGCCAGGCTGCGGGGTATGAGGTAATTGCGCGCATACCCGTCTTTTACCGAAACGACGTCCCCCGCTCGCCCGAGTGTTTCCACGTTATCTCTCAAAATCACTTTCATCGTTTTACCTCGTATCGGGGCCTGTCTACTTGATCATTTCGGATACGTACGGAAGCAGCGCAATCTGGCGCGCGCGTTTCACCGCAGTGGTCAGCATGCGCTGATGGCGTTCACACACGCCGGACATTCTGCGCGGAATAATCTTGCCGCGATCGGAAAGAAATCTGCGCAGCAGCTTCTCATCTTTGTAGTCAATGTGAGTGATCTTCGCTTCGCAGAACTTGCACACCTTCACCCGGATCTTTTTTTCCCGTGGCATCTGTTCAGCCCTCCTCTTCTTCGTCAAGGGCGTCAACGTCAACACCCGTGTCCTTCACGCGTTCGCGGTCTCCCCGGCCCCGTTCCTCGTCATCGTCACGCGAGCTGTCGACTGCTTCGATGGCGTTGAGGTCTGCGGGTGTAGCAGGCGGCATGCGATCGTAGCGGACGGTCATCGTCCGCAGCATGTCTTCGTCAAGGAGAAGCTGCTTCTCGAGGATGTTGACAGCGGTTCCCGGGGCTTCATAGAAGAGGAACGTGTAATCGGCCTGCGTCCTCCACTGGCCATCTTTGCCTTTGATGTCATACGCCAGTTTCCGGACGCCACGGCGGTCAACCTGCAAGTCCACCGCCCCGGCTTTTGTTACCAGGTCTACGTATTTCTGCACTTTCTCGGTGATAGCAGTCTCCTCCAGTAAGGAGTCTATCACCAGGGTTGTTTCGTACAACGGCATACGCGCAATCCTCCCGATGGATCGACGTTGAGTCAAGCCTCCGCCGTCGCGGGCGAAAGCCGAGAGGGGAAACGCTGGCGAGCGGTTCCCAGAAAAGACTTATAAAGATAGTTATCTCGATCGTTCTTTGCCAATTGTTGAACAGCGCGGGACAGGTGGAACCTCCCGACGCTGTGACCCGCAAAATGCAGAGGGCGGGGTTCGCGCCCCGCCCTCTGCATTCCCTGCACGCGCGCTCACTAGATGAACAATGGCGCGAGAACCAGAGTAATTGTCGAAAGGAGCTTGATCAGCACGTGCAACGAAGGCCCTGCGGTGTCCTTGAAGGGATCGCCGACAGTGTCACCCACCACGGCGGCTTTGTGCGGATCAGAACCCTTGCCGCCGAGGTAACCGGCTTCGATGTGCTTTTTCGCGTTATCCCATGCACCGCCGCCATTGTTCAGGAACAACGCCATGAGGATTCCGGCTATCGTGCCAACCATGAGCAGCGCCGCAACAGTTTCGGCGCCAACCGGCGACTTCACCACTGCACTGGCACTTTTCACACCGGTAACGACAACGGATGCCGGCTGGATGGAAAGCGCCGAATCCGCATTGTACGAACGGACGACCTCGACGCTGGTGGCGCGTATGCGGCTTTGCCCGATTGCGATAAGGCTATCCTCGTCCACGTACTTCTTTTTGGTGATCGCCCATACCTCGTCGACGAGAGGCCTCGAGAGGTATGCCGTGTCTGCGGCAAACGCGAAGGTGTTCGCTGCGCCGTACGTCATCACGGATTCCGCGGCACACGCGACGGCCGGGGCCACTTCCTCCGCGGGCGCTTCCGTCATCATTTCGCCTTCCGCGGGAGCAGCAGTATTCTCTTCCGCGACTGCAGCTTCCGGCAGAGCCTCTGCACCCGCAACCTGCTCAACTGCCGGGATATCAGCCTTGAAGCTGACGATACCCAGCGGGCGCCACGCGTCTCCACCGAACACCATGAAGCGGAACACCACACCCACTACGATCGGCATAAGCACGGCCAGGAGACCCGGGAGAACCATCTCACGGAGTGCACCCTTCGTAACGATATCAACGCACCGACCGTAATCGGGTTTTTCCGTTCCTGCAAGAATGCCCGGCTTCTCCTTGAACTGGTCACGCACGTCCTGAATGACATACTGGGCGGCGTGGCCGACTGCACGGATCGCGAACGCGGAGAAGAGGAACACAAGCATCGCACCGAGGAGAGCGCCGACGAAGACTTCCGGTTTGGCGATATCCACGGTGGAAAGAATCATGCCCTTGCCCTGGAGGTAGATGTTGACCTCGTCGATGTATGCGCTGAAAAGCAGGAAAGCAGCCAGTGCCGCAGAACCAATCGCGTATCCTTTTGTCAAGGCCTTGGTCGTGTTGCCAACGGCGTCAAGGCGATCGGTCTTTTCACGCACCTCTTCCGGTTGCTGGCTCATCTCCACGATGCCGCCGGCGTTGTCAGTAATGGGTCCGAAGGTATCCATCGCGAGGATATACGCCGCGGTAGCCAGCATACCCATCGTTGCAACAGCAGTTCCGAAGAGGCCGGCATGCGCAAAGCCCGAACTCGCACCGAGATAGTAGGACGCGAGAAGAGCGATGGAAATCACGATGACGGGCATCGCGGTGCACTCGAGACCGACGGCGATGCCAGAGATGATGTTCGTGGCGGGCCCGGTTTTGCTCGCGTCGGCGATCGACTTCACCGGGCGATACTTCGATTCCGTGTAATATTGCGTGATGTAGACGAATGCGATTGAGGTAATGACGCCAATGATGCCGCACAGGAAGAAGTGCCACCACGCGCTTGGTGCCGACGGATGGTTCAGCAGCCAGTAACTTGCGATGCCGAAGCCGATCATCGCCAGAACGACGGCCCAGTAGTAGCCACGGTTGAGCGACGACATCGGGTCTTCGTGCTCTTTCACTTTCACCATCATGATTCCGACGATGGAAGCGATGATACCGAAGGCGCGGGCAATAAGCGGGAACATCATGACGCCGAGAATCCAGAGCGGACTGGCGTCCGGGACGGCCTTTGCCATGCTGGCCGCAAGGATCATCGCACCGATGTTCTCCGCCGCGGTAGACTCGAACAAGTCTGCACCACGGCCGGCGCAGTCACCGACGTTGTCTCCCACGAGGTCTGCGATGACGGCAGGGTTGCGGGGATCATCTTCCGGAATGCCTGCCTCAACCTTACCCACGAGGTCGGCGCCGACGTCTGCGGCCTTCGTATAAATCCCGCCGCCGAGCTGAGCAAAGAGGGCGACAAAGGACGCACCAAATCCGAATCCGACGATCAGGAGCGGAATCTTGGTGGGATCAACTGCGGTAGTCAGTTTGACCGCGGTGTACAACCCGGCGATGCCCAGAAGGCTCATCGAAACGACCATCAGGCCGGAGACCGCTCCACCGCGGAGTGCGATCTGAACTGCTTCGTTGAGATTCTTCATCGCGCCCGTCGCCGTGCGGATGTTGGCGCGAATGCTGACCCACATTCCGATGTACCCGGCGAAAAGCGAACACAGAGCTCCGAGCACGAACGAAAGAGTGATCCAGAACGCCAGACCGGTGGCGGTTGTCACGGGATCCGTCGGCATATGGTTGCGTAGGAATCCGTAACCGATGAAAAGCAACACCGCGAAGGCCGCAGCGAGCCAGATAATCGTTTTGAACTGCCTTCGCAGGAAGGCCTCGGCGCCTTCCTTGATGGCGTTCGAGATATCCTGCATCGCCTGGCTTCCCACGTCTTTTTTGAGAACCCATTTGGCAAGCGCCCAGGCGACGATCAGCCCGAACACGCTGATGCCAAGGACGATACTCAGCAACATGCTTTCGCTCATTCGAAGAGCTCCTTTCCCAGGAATGGAGTTTTCCACCAACCCCAACGGGAGGCGCGCCCAACGGCCTCCCTCTCATTTCGTCATCGTTTGCGAGGGCCTCGTCTTCCCTTCATCCGATGACGCAGAACTCTATGCTCCTCTTACTTCACTTCACTCCGTTTTTGCCGGATCGCCTGATGCTTCCTCGTTCATTCCGGCCGACTGCTTATCCGTTTTTTCCCAACCCGCCACCGGTTCCGACCGGGAACCGGCTTTCCATCGGCTGTACAGTTCAGCGGCGCCTTCAAAACCGCCCGAACAGAAGGCGCGGACAATTCCACCCGCTTCGATTACGGCCTGCCGGACGACCGGTTCCTCTTCCTCCGAAAACGGCGAGAGGACATAATCAACCAACCCGCCAGGTTCCGATGGACGGCCAATGCCGATTCGTAACCGCGGCACATCCTGCGTCTGGAGGGCTTCCCCTATCGACGCCATTCCGTTGTGTCCGCCCGCGGAACCACTTCTCCTGAGGCGCAGATCACCGATCGGCAGGTTGACGTCGTCAAGAAGCACGAGGAGATCCGCCGGACCAACCGTGAACTGACGACACACCGCAACCGCCGCTTCTCCGCTCAGATTCATGAAAGTCAGCGGCTTCACGAGGACGCATTCGGAACCAACTGCCGGGTAACCGGCAAAAAGAAACGGTCCGTCTCCACGTACCCACCGATCCAAAGGAATCAAGGAATCCAGGACGAACCAACCCACGTTGTGGCGAGTCCGTGCGTAAGAAGGCCCGGGGTTCCCCAAACCGATCACAGCTTTCACGCTGTCTACGACTCTTCCTCTTCCTCGGTCGCCTTCTTCCGCTTCACCAGTTCCGGCTCCGCCGCAGTCGGCTCCTCTTCTGCAGGCGCTTCCTCTTCCACTCGAGGCGCGGAAATGGTTACGATGGTCTGGTCTGTATCCGTGAGGATTCGCAATCCCTCGAGTTTCAGTTCTCCGACCGTTATGTGATCGCCTATTTCGAGTTGTGTCACATCAACCGGTATGCGCTCGGGAATGGCCAGGGCCTGGCACTCGATCTCGAGCGCGTGCAAAACGTGGTCGAGAATACCTCCGGCAAGCACGCCTTTGGAACTCCCCACGATTTCCACAGGCACTTCGACCCGCACCATTGACGTGCTCGACACGCGCATGAGGTCCACATGGAGCAACGCATCATTCAACGGGTGAAACACCGGCTCGCGGAAGAGGGCCTGACAGGTTTCCCCGCCTTCGACAGTCACGTCGATGATTGCGGTGGTGCGGGCCTGGTGAAATACTCTCGTCAGCGTCCGGGCATCGGCCTGCACGGAAACCGGGTTCGCACCGGCCCCGTAAAGCGTCGCCGGAACAAGTCCTTTGCGACGAGCCTGCTTGGCATACTGCTTTCCGTGCCGGGTGCGCGCCTGAACCGTGAGGCTGAACTTGTTCATGCTGGGTTGTCCTTACGTGAGAAAGTCGTCTGTTTTGGTCGATGAATAATCCCAGATGGTGGTTGGGGCGGGAGGACTCGAACCTCCAAGTGCAGGATCCAAAATCCTGTGTCTTGCCATTTGACGACGCCCCAGAGACCGCGTCTTCATGGGGATTCACGGGCAATGTAACCCTGTTCTTGGGGAATAGTAAATTTTAACGTTATTTGGCCTCTCTGTCAAGCCTGACACGGCCACCCCGCAGTCATATCCCGTCGCGTAATCCGATTGCGCCGGTACTCGATTCCCGCTAGTTTCTTACGGGAACCGGACACGTTCTGACGTATCTCTATCGGGAAAGACCAATGATCGCGATTCTTGATTACGAAGGCGGAAACCTCGCAAGTGTTCTCCGTGCGCTGGACCACACCGGGTTTGATGCCTGCATCACGTGGGATTTCGAGACGATCCGCCGCGCCGACCACGTGATCCTGCCCGGAGTGGGAGCGGCGAAGGCGACAATGCACCACCTCCGCACCCGAGGTCTGGACAAACTCATACGGGAAGAGGTGATAGGGGGCGGGATCCCCTTCCTCGGTATCTGCATCGGAGTTCAGGTCATCTTCGGCTCGAGTGAAGAGGAGGCGGCGGAATGCCTTGGCATCCTGCCCGGTTCGGTGCGGCGGTTCCCTTCGGTTTGCGGGGGCGAACAAATCAAAGTTCCGCAAATCGGGTGGAACCAGGTGCGTTTCAGCAAACCACATCCGATTTTTGCCGGCGTGGAGGACGGAACGTCGTTCTACTTTGTGAACTCGTACTACCCGGTGCCAGCGTCTGAAGAGCTTGTCTACGCAAAAACGACGTACGGCGTCGAGTTCGCGTCGGTAGTTGGCAAGGGGAATCTCGTCGCGACGCAATTCCATCTCGAGAAAAGCGGTGTGCCCGGTTTGCGCATGCTGGAAAACTTCTGCCGGTGGGATGGCTCGCTGAGCTAACCAGCGCGTAGGAACGGAAAGGATGCTCCATGGAAAAGAAGACCTGTCTCATGCTGGGCGCCGGTGGGATGGCCGGTTGGTGGATTCGTAACGCGTTCCCGCGATTTGTGGATCGAATGACGGTCGTCGGGCTGGTTGATATCCGTGAAAATGTACTGCATGAATCGGGGAACCTCCTCGGAATCCCTGAAAGTGCCCGTTTCACGGACATGAAGGAGGCATTCGCGAAGACGGAGGCGGATTTCTGCGTAATCGTTACGCCGCCGTGGGTGCACGAGCAGGCGGTGATGCTGGCAGTAGGAAAGCGGATGGCGATATTGAGCGAGAAGCCGATTGCCGATTCGTGGAAGGCTTGCACGGCCATCTACCGCGCGGTTGCGGCGGCGGGGCTCAAGATGGAAGTGATCCAGAACTATCGGTATGAACCCACTATGTTGACGGTTCGACACATCCTTCGCAGTGGGCGGCTGGGACGTGTCAATTACATCGTCGGCCGGTTCGCAGATGATTACCGGAGGTACGGTTCCTGGGGGCAATTCCGGCACGAAATCCCCCACAGCCTTCTCGTGGAGGGCGGAGTGCACCATCTGGACATGCTGCGGAATCTTTCGGGGGGCGACACGGCGCTGATAAGTGGCTCGGAATGGAATCCGCCCTGGTCAAGTTTCAAAGGGGAGTCCAACGCGCTGTTTACTCTCACAATGACCAACTCTGTTCGCGCCCAGTACGAAGGGAGCTGCAACGAGGCGGGCGTGGTGAACGGGTGGCACAGGGAGTATTACCGCGTGGAATGCGAGTATGGCTCCGTGACGGTGGACAGTGACCTCGTGGTGCGAATCTGGGAGCGTTCCGAGGGAAGGTCCTGCAAGATGACGGAAGTGCCTTTGCTGAACCCCACGTATGCCGGCCACCTCTGGCAACTGGACGAGTTTCTATCCTGGCTGGACGGAGGCAGAGAACCCGACACTGTGCTTTCAGACAACATGCAGAGCGCAGCAACAATGTTTGCGGCAATCGTCGCTTCGGATGACGCTGCAACGGTTGACGTTCAGAAGATGGTTCGGGCGGCGATGCAGGCGTGAGGTTAACGAAACGAAGGAACCAGTAGCCGGCTCTTTTTGTCGGTGGGGCGGCTGTTTCCTCCTTGACGAATTATCACTGCGATTTCTGATTGGCAACGTTTGTGAAAACCATCCCGCTTCTTGACAGCAGAATCGTCGCACAGGCGTTCGCATTGCGCCGTGTTGTCCAACACCCGGTGCTCGTCTCAGAGGATGTTGTTCCGGGAGACACGCAGGCGTACGGCAGCGTTCTGAGGGATCGCAAAGGCGTATGGCGGATGTGGTACCTCGGACCGCCGATCTATTGCGAGTATTACGCGGAAAGCGAGGACGGTCTGAACTGGGTGCGGCCACACCTCGATTTCGTGGCACCGGAGGTGAGAAGCGAGGTCGAGGGGCCCAACGCGTTCCTTTGCCGCAACCAGAAGGACGTCAAGGGCGCGTGGCTTGTCGGCTCGTACGGCCCGGAAGGGTTCTGCGTTCTGGATGCCGAGAAGACACCTCATCCCGCGGCGAAAGCGAGGTTCACGGCGCTTTACCTCGCGAGGACCGAGACGGAAAGCGGGATGTACATCGCCTACTCGGACGACGGCACGCGCTGGGTAGCAGACTCCGGCATGCCGGTGATCCCCGGTTGGCGGGATACTTCAAGCGTCTTCTTTTTTGACAAGAGGAAGCAAAAATACGTCTGGTACGGGCGGCCAGAGGCTTATGCGGCCCCCTCCATGCACGCGAACCGCCTGCTGGCGTACCGGGAAAGCGACGACCTGACACACTGGACTCCGGACAGAACAGTTCTCGACACAGATGATGCGGATGCCGATCCTCACCACCTCCTCGATGAAAGAGCGTTGCACGGAGGACAACAGACGATCGCCACCGCGGAACAACGTGCCCGGGTGTGGGCGGAACTCACGGAGGGGCAGACGCCTGACACCGATCGGCCTCTGGTTCGGGGGCGCAACCGGCAATGGTATGGAATCACCGCGTTCCCGTACGCCGACCTGTACGTGGGGATTGTCTGGATGTACGATTTGCCGACCGGCAGCATGTGGACGGAACTTCTGCACAGCTACGATGGCGTGGACTGGCGCAGGGAAGCGATTCGCGTGCCATTCCTCGAAGCGATTCCGGGAACGTGCATGTGCACGATGGCATCCCCGCCTGTGGACCTTGCCGAGGAAACGAGGCTGTACTATTCCGTGTCGAACCAGAGCCATCACCGGGTCCCAAATCCCTCGGTGAAGAAAGGGATCCGCATCGCGGCGCTTCGTCGGGACCGGTGGGTCGGGTACGTGGCGGGGGATGTTCAGGGGGAACTTCTGACGCAGGTGATGGAAAAACCGCGCGACCTGACCCTCAACGCGCAGACTGAGGGAGATGGCTGGGTGCGTGTGGAAGTGGACGACGCGGATGGGCGGGCTATAGACGGGTTTTCCGCGGACGAGTGCGTTCCATTTTCTGGCGACGATCTGGGCTGGCGGCC
>JAKPPK010000154.1 GCA_029547385.1 Candidatus Latescibacterota bacterium | reverse complement strand
TCCCGCGTTTTCTGGAGGTCGCTCCTCACCGCCTCCGCGTCAAAGGAATCGTGCGCGAGGAATGCCGGGCTGGGTTTTCGTGAATACACGTAATCGCCGGCTATTTCCGCGGCACCACGTTCCTCGTTCACCCACGGGCTCATGGACACCTTGCGGACGTTCGGAATCATTCGGACTTCATTCATTTTCCCGTCGAGCGGGTCACAGCAGCCGTAGTACACGAGGCCGAATCGCGCGCACAGGCGACTGACATAATCCACCTCGAATTCCTTGAAGATTTTCGGGGAGACGGTGGAGAACATCTGCGCGAGTCCCATCGCCCACATGTCCTTGGTGCGGGGCTTTTCCGGGTTATAACCGGGGGCCGGGAGCTCATCGGTGAACGCGCCCGTGCAGTGAACCCAGTTCTGCGGACCGCACAGGAGACCCTCCGCTTCTGCCTGGTCGAACATCGCCATATAGCCATCTGTCATTCGCCCGACCAACCTGTGGACGTAATCCGGGCGATCTACGATCGCGAGGAGGGCGCTTTCCACGCTCATCCAGGTGCTGATTGGGTCCCACAGGGAAAGATACGCGTCCATGCCCCAGAGGCGGACGTCAATGATGCCGTCGAACAGATCATGCGCGAACTCAAGCCGGCGCGCAGTTGCGGCTTTGTCGTGCGTCAGCCGCGGTATCTGAATTTTCTGCAGGTCTTCTTCCGTCTCAAACTGGTTTGTGTACTTGTGACCTACGACGCCACTTGTGGGGTCTGTGACGGCAACACGCTCCTGAACACGGACGCCGAACCCGGTGTTATGGATGGCCTTGGAGACGTGGATGTACGGGTCGACCACCATGTCCCCGGGGAAGTGCCGCCACTGGAACAGCTCGCGACGCAGACGGTCCTCGTACCCGCGCAACTCGGGGTCGGCGCACCGGAGCGTGAGTTCGTCGTTCACATTCATCTCATTCCAGCACACCTGGTCTATCGCTACCATGGGGCGATCCGGCTTGAGCCCGTTCAATTTGCGCCACAGTGCACGCTTTTCCTCCTGCACGGGCAGGGCGGCGATTTCGGCCTTTTGTCGGGCCAATTCGCGAATGATCGCGATATCCTGTTTGGTCGGCATGGGGTGAGTCCTTCGCATACGTGACGGGTCAGGGATGGGACATACAGGACACAAGATAGGGCGCAACAAGGCAAGGGCAAAGATGGGAGGATTGACAGCCGGGATTCCCTTCGAGCGCGGAGGCCGGTAACCCTGGAAGAAACGAGATGAGCGTTCCTACACGTATTCGTGTGCAAGAATCTGGAATACGCTTGCCGTCCAGGTGTAGGCCGGATCGCACAGGCCTTTTCCGTTGTGCGGGTGGAAGTTCTCCGCCATACCTTCCGCAAGCACCATGTCGCAAAACCGTTTGCTGATCTGGCGAGCGGCGCCGCGTTCGCCGAGCGCCACCAGGCCATCTACGATGAGGAGGGTTGCGGGCGCCCAGATTGGTCCTCGCCAGTACCCTTTCGGATCAAACTTGGCGCTTGCCGGGCTTTCGGTGGCCAGACCGTACTCCGTGAGGAATCGTCCATCCCTGAGCACGCCGGCCACAAGGGCTTTGCGCTGTTCCTTTGGAAGACGCTTACCGAGAACGATCGGAACGAAGGGGAGCAGACAATCCCCTTCCGCAACATCGTGCTGCCCGGACCGTGGAGCGACAAACTGGCCGTCCCTCCATGAATGGGAGATCATTTTCGCCAGGAGCGTATCTGCCCGTTTTTTCCAGCGTCGGGCATCTCGTCCTCTGCCCAGCGCATCGGCGATTTCCGAAAGGACGTCCATCTGAATCACCAGGTACGCCGAAAGGTCGGGGGATTCGACGGGAAGGCCCACGTCGAAAACCGTGGCGTTATCCCAGCCCGAGTCATTTCCGTGGTTGTACTGCGGAACACCGTCTCCATCGTCGTCGCGCGCGGTCATCCACCAGTTCGTCCACGCGGCGAGGGGAGCGTATACCTGTTTCAGTTCCCGCCTCGTGATGAAATCCGACCGTTCCATCATCCACCGAAGCGCCCACCCATGAACGGGAGGCTTGGTGAAATTCCACACAATCGAGACGTCGTTCAGGCTGTCAGGAAGCGCGCCGTTCTGGTCCTGATGGTCGAAAAACAGCATGAATTGGTCCCAGGCCAGTTCTGGATTCCGGTATGCAAGCGCCATGGCATTGAAGCAGGCATCCCAGCACCAGATGTTCGACATCCAGTTCTTGGACATGAGCATCGCGGGACGGTTCAGTCTGCCTGACGGGGCTACGACCGATGACCATGTGAGGTACTGCGCGAGTTCCGCCGCGTTCTCATGAACCATTGAGACCTTGGGAGAACGCTTCGCCCATTTCCGGAACTCCGCTGCAACGGATTTCGTGCACTCATCGAACGTGGGGCAGGGCCGATTGCGCAGGGGACGCGTCGTCTTGAATTCTTCCACCACGCAATCAAGGACACCATCGCCCGAATCAGGCAGGCAGTCGATGACCATGTGAGTGCACCGCGGGTTTTGCCAGGGCGCGTCTGCGTTGAGCGATCCGGTAGCAACCGAGATGGCCAGCCGGATTCCGCTTGACCAATCATTCACCTCTGCGGTTGCGGAATCGACAAGGAACACGTTATCGAACGCCGCAATAGGCGCGTGTGTGAAACGAACCCCCGCGCCGTTCCCCTTGATTCGAATCGCCGTCTGTTCGGCTATGCAGAAGGATACACTCGCCGGGCCTGCTTCGAGAGTGAGAATCGTGGTGTTCGCGTTGATCGTGAAAGGAGCGGGTATCCCGTCAACCAGCAGTTCGACGCGGAGAAGATCATGCGTCGGATTTCCGCCACGAACGGTTCGCAGGTAAAGGCCCGGTTGGCGGGTCTTGGGCCGGTCAAGATACGAGAAGACGAAATAGGAGCCGTACCGGCTAAATGGCGTACGCGCAAGATCCAAGTCCATGGCCGTCCTCTGGTTGTGTTCCAGCAGCGTACTTCGCCCGCGAATGGAGGCTACGAAGGCATATCCCTCAATGTACCGAATTTTGTCACGTCAATGTTACGATTTTGTGAGGAACGGCTCCTGATCAGTTCCGCCGATAAAGAAAGCGCCCGTCCGAATCCGGACGGGCGCGAGAGATCGACGGATGATGAACCTATGGTCAGGCGAACTGGGGCAGCCAGGGCTTCTCCGCTTCGAACATTTCGTCAACCATGGACCGGATTTGCCGCAGATCCAGCACTGCCATGGTGAGCGGGTCGTAACAGCACGCGTGGAAGGCCGCGTCACGGTCGCCTTTGAGCGCCGCCTGGACCGCAAGTTCGATCACGTTGATGTTCATGCTGTTCAATGCGGCGAGTTGGGGGGGCAAAGCGCCGACATGACAGGGTTTGACCCCGTTTTTGTCTGCGAAACACGGTACTTCGACCATCACGTCCTGCGGGAAATTCGTGATAAGACCCTTGTTCGCCACGTTGCCGTTGAAACGAAACGGGACATGGGTCTGGATTCCGTTGATGATGTTGGAACCGTATTCGTGCGAACGGCGGAACACGATCGGGCTGGTGTCAGATGCGAATCGTTCCTGATCGGCCTCCCAGCCTTCCCGGTCGCTGCCGTAGAGCTGTTTGATGAAACCGGAGCCGCCATTCCAGCTCCCTCCGGGGCAGTATTTCGCCACTGACTCCGGTGTTTTGCGGAACCACGCGTTGTATTCGCTGTTGTGCCCGCTCCCTTCGGTGACGAAATAGCCCAGATGCTCCAGCATTTCGCAACTTGCGGTAAGGCTGTTCCAGTGTTCGGGTTTGCGAGCAGCTTCCTTGATTTTCGGGTAAAGGTCCTCGCCGTTGTGTCGAATCCGGAGAACCCACGCTTGATGGTTGATACCGGCCACCCAGTAGTCGATTTCGTCCCGGGGCACACCCGCCCAGTCGGCAAGCATCCCCGTGGTTCCCTGCACACTGTGGCAAAGCCCGACGAGGTTGATTCCGGTTTCGATGTCCATCGCACGGCAGAGCATGCTCATCGGATTCGTGTAGTTCAGCACCCACGCATTCGGGCAAAGGTCCGCAATGTCGCGGGCAATTCCTACTTTCACGGGAATTGTCCGGAGCGCCCGGAACACGCCGCCGGGACCGTGGCTGTCGCCAATGCACTGATCCACGCCGTATTTCATCGGGATATCGATGTCAAATGCGATTGGCTCATATCCCCCGACGAGAATCGCCATGATGACGAAATCGCTTCCTTTAAGTACTTCGCGGCGATCAAGGGTAGCGACCAGTTTGCCCGTGCTCCCTGCGTCGCGCATTATGCGTTCGCCAATGCGCCGCGCGTAATCGAGGCGCTTGGGATCAATATCCACGAGCGCCCAGTCGCTGTTGCGCAACGCTTCGAAGCTGAGGCAGTCAATCATGAGGGTTTTGAAAAAACCAAGGCTTCCGGCACCGATGAAGGTGATCTTGGGCATCTGGATTCCTCCGGGGGAAGGGGAGAGTTCGCGGCGTAACGGGTACGAAAAGTCACAAATCATGAAGAAACACTTGAGGTTCAGGTAATACGGTAGCCACTACCAGGAACGGCGTCAAGCCTAATTCGGGCAGTTTGTTGGCGCGGGAGCCATGCCGGGGCGAAATCGGAGCGATGGGATAGGGAATTCCGCGACCGGCGGCGGGGAGGTGAGGGTTGAACCGCGGTATCCTCCATGGTACCCTATGTAATGATGATTGACTTCCACAACTTCCTCGTGCCCCCGGGGCCATTTTTGAGCCGTTTCTCGATGGGATTACCCTTCGGCGGTGCCATCGGGCCGCACTTCCTTCCAACAGGATGACTCGAATGAACGTACTCGTGATCAACTGCGGCAGTTCCACAATCAAATACCAGCTTATCAACACCGATGATCAACAGGCTCTTGCGGCGGGTTCGGTCGAACGTATCGGGATGGCGGACGCGGTGTTGTCGCATCAGCCTCAGGGGCGGGAAAAGGTCCGGGTGACGGGTGAGATTCTTGATCACATTCAGGCTATTGAGTACACGCTGGCGATTCTTCTGAGCCCGCAGTACGGGGTGATAAGGGACACCTCGGAGATCGACGCCGTCGGCCACCGCGTGGTGCACGGAGGGGAAAAGTTTTCCGGCTCGGTGATTCTTACGGACGAGGTCATGGCCCAGATCCGAGAGTGTATTGAGCTGGCTCCCCTGCATAACCCTCACAACGTGCGCGGCATCGAAGCCTGCCAGCGCTTGATGCCGAAGGTGCCGGAAGTCGCGGTGTTTGACACTGCGTTCCACCAGACGATGCCCGACTACGCGTACATGTACGCATTGCCCTGGAAGCTCTACGAACGGCATGCGATCCGGCGGTACGGGTTCCACGGCACATCGCACGGGTGGGTGGCAGCCCGGACTGCGGAATTGCTCGGAAGGCCGATTTCCTCGTTAAAAATGGTAACGTGCCATCTGGGGAACGGGTGCTCCATCGCGGCGGTTGACGGCGGTAAATCGGTGGATACCTCCATGGGATTTACGCCGCTCGAAGGGTTAGTCATGGGCACTCGGTCGGGGGACATCGACCCCGCGATCATTCTGCATGTGATCGGCAAGGAAGACCTCAATGTTCACGAAGCAACGGCGCTCCTGAACAAGCACAGCGGCATGCTGGGGCTTTCCGGAGTATCGGGAGATATGCGTGAAATCGAGGCCCAGGTTGAGGCGGGAGACCCCAAGGCAACGCTTGCTCTGCGAGTGTACTGCTATCGCATTCGAAAGTATATCGCCGCGTACGCGGGCGCCATGGGCGGCCTGGACACGATTGTCTTCACTGCGGGTGTGGGAGAGAACTCGTCTCTGGTCCGGAAGCTCTCCTGCGAAGGGCTGACGTTCATGGGCGTCGAACTGGACGACACGCTTAACGGCACCAGAAGCAAAACCGGGCGCGTTATTTCCACGGACACCAGCAGAGTGAAAGTCGTTGTCATGCCGACCAATGAGGAACTGGCGATTGCCTTGGAAACGGCCCGTCTCGTTGCGCCTCTGAGGCAATGACCTCAGTTCCGCAAGAATGGCGAACCGGTCACTGAGTTCCTGCCACGCTTGGCTCCGGACGGCACTGCGATGGGGCGCGAACGGCGACAACGCGAGCCGGGGGAAAGCCTTGACCCCGCGCTGAAAAACGCGCTCACGTCGAGTTTCCCTGGCGTGGCGCGGTTGCAGGCTTTTTCGGCGTCGCAGTCGGATGTGTGTTGACCGCCTACTCCAGCCTGTACCTCGATTCCTCTCTTCTCGGCGATGACTACCTGCCTATCGGAGCGTTCTCCCTTTTCCTCGGATTACTCGCGATCAACGCGTCCCTCCGGCGGACAGGTTGGGGGCTGACGAGGTCGGACGTTCATACCGCGTACATCATGATGCTGGTTTCCGCAGCCGTGCCGGTGAATGGTTTTGCGGCACGTGTCCTGCCGATGATAACAGGGCTTTACTATTACGCTACTCCCGCAAACGGCTGGGAGGAGTATTTCTTCCGCCACGTGCCGAATTGGATAGGGCCGCGCGACCGCGACGTGGCGCGCACCTTCTACGAGGGAACGATCACCGGCAACGTGCCCTGGGAATCGTGGTTGAAGCCGCTGGCCGTCTGGTTCATCCCTTTTGCCGGAGTGGCGCTCATGGTTCTGGCGCTGGGTATCTTTCTGCGGCGTCAGTGGATAGAGAACGAGCGCCTCGTATTCCCACTGGCCCAGGTGGCGGTGGCGGTAACCGGTTCCGGGAACACGCCCACGATTGAAACCTCCCTGATAAGGAATAAGCTGTTCTGGGTTGCCGTACTGGTGCCTTTCGCCATAAATGCTCTCAATGGTCTCCACCACCTCTATCCCGTCATTCCCAACATTGCGGCGATGGATCCAGACCTGAAAACGTCCCTTGGCGGTTATCTGACCGACCCGGTTCAGCAGTACATGTACCGGGACTTCTATTTTGAGTTCCATTTTGCCCTCATCGGGGTCGCCATGATGATGAGGCAGGAAGTATCGCTGAGCCTCTGGTTTTTTCAGGTGTTCTTCGTCGGCGTCATCTTCGTGTTCATGGTCACTGGACTGGGACCGGGGCAGTATATGTATACCCCGAAGGAGCAATTCGGCTACGTGATGTTTGCCCGATGGACGAAAATCGGAGCTGCGGTTGTTGTTGTGGCGGTGATCCTCTGGTCACTTCGCCATGAGTTTGTTCGTGCGTGGCGGGCGGCCTTTGGCCGCAGGCCAGTTTCAGAGGAAGGGCAGGCGCCACTCGGGTTCGCCTTCTGGATGTTTGTTGCAGGACTTGCCGCGTACGCAGGGTGGACGAGGGCGCTCGGGTTGCCACCAGGAGCCGCACTCGCCATGCTTGCAATCACACTTGGCGCGTACATCGTGGTCGCCCGGATTGTGTCCGAGGGAGGCCTTATCTGGTGCAGTGTCGCGATGGACCCGGTCCTTATCTACCCGACGCTCGTCGGGACGTCCGGGCTCGACGGGCAGACGATCACCGCGATGGCGTATACGGGATTCGTGCCGCTCGCCGCACGCGCAAATGTGCTTCCGAGCGTGATGGACTCGTTCAAGATCGCGCAGGGGTCTCGAATTCGCCCCAGCCATGTAATCATCGTGTCTTTGGCGAGTCTGGCGCTCGCATTCGTCGTGAGTCTTGTTGTCGTGCTGGCTATGACGTATGCCCAGGGCGGGAACTACATGCCCCAGAAGCACTACTCATACGGCCCGAGGTGGATATTCGGCAAGGCGGCAAGCTTTTTCACCGATGTGACGGGTCCTTCGTGGCAGGCAATCGCCACAATGATCGCAGGCATCGCCATCATGGCAGGGATGTACAAGCTCCATCGCCGTTATCTCTGGTGGCCGTTTTACCCGTTAGGTTTTGTGATCGCCGAAACGGAAGTCATGCAGCACCAGTGGATGTCAATCGCGATCGGGTGGGCAATCAGGTCGCTCGTGATACGATTCGGAGGCGCCGCCGGCTATCGGTCCCTCCGTCCCGCGGCGATCGGCGTCATAATCGGGGAACTGACCAGTATCATGTTCTGGTTCGGTGTTTTTGCGCTCACGGGAACCACAGGGAAGTCGTTGACGCACGCGACCTCAACCTGGTGATCGCGCCCGCGGCGGACGCTGAAGACGGTCTTCCACCACTGTCAGGCGCCGTCGGCTTTGCGCGGTGTTCGCTGAATCGTACTTTCAAATCGCTTTCTTTGGTGGCATACTCGCCGCTGAAGCACTCGTTGGCCAGCTTCGCAGTCGCTCCCCTCATGTTACCGGATGCACGATGGCCGAGGAAAACGCCGGCAACCAGCCAGAGATGAACGTCGGGCTTTCCGCAATTCGCGAAAGGCACCGCGGCCATTCAGTGGAGGACCGAACCGTTCCTCCGCAGACCGGTTCTCCATGGCGGGGGCTGACTCTGGGCATCGTCGGGGTGGTCATTCTGAGCATCGTGACACCGTATGCTGACGCGTACATGGAGTCCTCCAGCCTGTCGGCAACGTACCTCCCCACCGGCGTCGTGCTTCTTTTCCTGCTCATACTGGGCATGAATACCCTCCTCCGGTACACGCGTTTCCCGTTCACGCAGCGTGAGTTGATGCTTGCCTACGTAACCATGCTGGTGCCTTCGGCGATGCCGGCGGATGGGTGGTCACTGCGGCTCGTGCCGCTTCTGATCGAGCTGGATTATTACGCGACTCCGGTGAACGAATGGAAAATTCTCCACGGGAGCAACATTCCGCACTGGATGACACCGCACGGGAATGAGGTTGTCACGTGGTTTTTCACGGGACGACCGCGCGGAGCGCGAATCCCGTGGGAGCCCTGGGTGCGCCCGTTGGCGATATGGTGCGTACTGGCGGCGGGTTTGTACCTCATCATGCTCTCGTTCTCAATCGCGTTTCGCAAGCGATGGATGGACGCAGAGCGGCTTCAGTTCCCTCTTGCGCAGGTTCCCCTGACAATCATGGGAGACGATCCGGCGCCGTCGTGGGTTTCTTCGTTTTTCCGGCAGCCGTTGCTGTGGGCGGGAATGGCCGTACCCTTCTTCTTCCACACGATCAACGGTCTGAACCTGTATTTCCCCGCGATACCGAGCATTCGGCTGACGGACATCTTCTTCTCCACCATTTTTGCCGGCTCGCAATTCATCACTGAGCCTCCGTTTGCCGAATGGGCAGGCGTTCGGCTGAATTTCTACTGGTCGATCATCGGAATCAGCTACCTGTTGCGCTCAGAGGTATCGCTCAGCGTCTGGGCGTTTGAATGGTTCTACAACTTCGAAATGATCGTGTTCCAGTGGAGCGGGTACGGGAACGGTCAGTTTGAGTGGTCTCCTTTGCACACCTTCGGGTACTCGTTGATGGCGCGGTACCAACGTGCGGGAGCAATCGCCGCGGCATCGATCGCGTATTTTGTCGCATCCCGGAAAGAAATCGGGGAGATGGTGCGTGCCGCATTCGGGATGAGAACTACGAGATACCGCGGAGGCGAAGCGGCGATTCCCTGGTGGAGCTTCTGGGCGTTCGTCGTCGGGATGACGATTTACTTCACGTGGACGGCCGCAACGGGGATGAAAACAATCGCGGCGGTGGTCCTCCTTGCGTTTTTTCTTGGCATCGCAATAACCACCGCGCGCATTGTTGCGGCAAGCGGCCTCCTCTGGGTATACGACTTTTTTGTTCCGATGCACGGTCTCACGGTTCTTGTGGGTACCGCCAGAATCGACCCGAAGAGCTTCACCAACGTCGGATATGTGGATTTCGTGGCATTGAATAACCGCGCAGTCATCATGCCCCAGATACTCGACGGAATGAAGATCTCGCGACAAACGGGAATTCGGCAGAGCCATTTCTTCCTCGGTATCGTACTTGGCACCGTTGTCGCCACGGTCGTTTCGATGGCGACCGTGCTCTGGCTCGGGTACACCTACGGCGGCGCGAACATGACAGACTTCATGTTCCGGGGAGGCGGCGAGTGGCTGTTCAACCGTGTCGCGGGATTTCAGCGGTACCGCGTCTATACGAACTGGACAGTGATCGGGTGCATGAGCGCAGGGGCGGCGTTCATGATGTCGTTGCTTTACCTCCATCGCACCTATCTCTGGTGGCCGCTTTACCCGCTCGGTTTCATAATCGGGGGATCGGTGGCATCCGGGCAGATGTGGTTCCCGGTGATGCTCGGCTGGCTCGCAAAGGCGATCATCGTCCGTTTTGCGGGCGCGGGAGCGTATGACCGTTTCAAAGCAACTGCACTCGGGCTCGTACTGGGGGAATTTCTTTGTGTGGGAATGTGGATGGCGATAGACGCCGCCACGGGGTTGACTCTTCACCGCGTGTTTCCTGTCTGGACACCGCAGTAGGACACGTGAACTGGCTGGATGAGCATGGCACAACACGAAAATGAGCCTTCAGAACCTGTAAAGCCGGCAGAACACGGGCCGGACCTCGAGGCCGTTCGCGAGCGCCACGAGGCGCGCTCCAATATGCAGTCGGCTCTTGCGCAAGAGAATCAGACGATTCACACCGGAGCTCCCTGGCGGGGATTGACCCTCGGGCTTTTCGGTGTGGTGATCCTGAGTGTCGTTACTCCTTATGCTGACGCATTCCTCCAGTCGTCGGGCCTCGCGGCGACCTACCTGCCCACCGGTGTGTTCCTTCTTTTCCTCTTTGCGCTCGGGATCAACACGGCGCTGAGATTCACCCGGATGGCATTCACCCAGCAGGAACTGATGCTGGCATACGTGACGATGCTGGTGCCTTCGGCCATCCCTTCCGATGGACTGGCCACGCGTCTCGTTCCCCTTCTGGTGGAGCTGTATTACTACGCAACTCCAATAAACGAATGGGCGATATTGCATCAGCCGAACGTTCCGCACTGGATGACGCCGCAGGGGCAGGAGGTAATCGACTGGTTCTTCACCGGCAAACCGACCGGTGCGGCAATTCCATGGGAAGCATGGGTGAAGCCGCTGGCGCTCTGGATACTGCTTGCGGCCGCGCTGTGTCTCATCATGATCTCCCTCAGTGTCGCGTTCCGAAAACGATGGATGGATGCCGAACGCCTGCAGTTCCCACTGGCGCAGATACCACTGATGGTTATGGGAGATGATCCGACCCCGTCATGGTATTCGTCGTTCTTTCGCCAACCGCTGGTGTGGGCAGGCATTGCAATTCCGTTCTTCTTTCACACCGTGAACGGGTTGAACATCTATTTCCCATCCATCCCTCCAATTGGCCTCGCGAACATCACACTCGGGAATCTTTTCAGCGGTTCGCGGGTCTTCACGGACGTTCCCTTTTACCGCTGGGCGAACATACAATTCAATTTTTACTGGTCGATAGTCGGAATCAGCTACCTTCTCCGGTCGGAAGTGTCGTTGAGCGTCTGGGTTTTCGAGTGGTTTTACTATATCGAGCACATCATTTTCGAATCCACCAGCATCGGTGACGGCCAGTTCCAGTGGACACCCCTCCACACGTTCGGATATACCCTTGCGGCTCGTTACCAGCGTCTCGGGGCAATGGTTCTGGCGATGCTGGTGTATTTCATCGCGTCGCGCGGCGAAATTCGCGAGGTGCTTCTGGCGGCGTTCGGTCAACGGAAGCGACTGAAAAAGGGTTCGGGTGCCGAATCGTCGATTCCATGGTGGAGTCTATGGGCGTTCCTCCTGGGCGTAGGAATCTATTTTTCGTGGACAGCGGCGGCCGGAATCATGTTTTCGGTAAGTTTTCTGTTGCTGTTCTTTTTCCTCGTGATCGCAATCACGACGGCACGTATCGTTGCGGCAACGGGGCTGCTGTGGGTGCACGACTACTTTGTTCCGATGCACGGCATGACGGTTATCGTGGGTTCGGCCCGCGTAGACCCTCGGACGTGGACGAACATGGGGTTCGTGGATTTCTCCACATTGAGCAACCGGGCGAACATCATGCCCCAGCTTCTCGACGGGATGAAGATTGCGCGGCAGACGAGTATCAGGCAGGGACACTACTTCCTGGGCGTTGGCCTTGGCCTCGTCACCGCAGTTTTTGTCTCGTTCGCGATGATTCTCTGGCTGGCGTACACGTATGGTGGCGCGAATCTGGAGCCATGGCATTTCTTCAACGGCGGAGACTGGCTTTTCAATCGAACGGCGGGATTTCAGCGTTACCACGTATACACTCACTGGACGGCAATCAGCCTGATGGGCGCGGGTGCCGTGTTCATGAGTGTGCTGCTGTATCTCCATCGCACGTTTCTCTGGTGGCCCATTTACCCGCTGGGTTTCCTGATCGGCGATACCGTGGCGTCCAATGAAATCTGGTTCCCGGTTTTTCTGGGATGGGTCATTAAGGCGGCGATTATCCGTTTCAGCGGTGCAAGCGCCTACAACCGATTGAAGAACGGGGCCCTTGGTCTTATTCTCGGGGAATTTCTCAGCGTAGGGCTCTGGCTTGTGATTGACGGGTTCTCCGGAGTTACCTTACACCGGGTATTTCCGAAATAGGACCGGCCAGGGCTGCAACGCCCGCGACTCTACATCGGCGCTGTTCGCCGTCGCGCGCACCGGCGTGGCAGGAAAAAGGAGCATTCCCATGGGACTTTCGCGGCGCGATTTCCTCAAAGCAGGCGCGATGGCAGCCGGCGGGCTGGTACTGCCGAAATGGGCGTATTCGGCAGTTTCGCGGGCGGCCACTTCACCCGATGTGGTGCACGTAACCGGTGGAACCGTCGAACTGGCGGTGCGGACTTCCATCGATCGGCTGGGGGGAATCGGTGCCTTCGTACGGCGCGGCCAGAAAGTGCTCATAGTCCCCAACGCGGGATTTCCAAACCCCGCAGAGATGGCAACCACCACAGATCCTGAGACGATCCGCGCAATCGCTACCCTGTGCAAGGAAGCGGGTGCGTCATCCATCACAGTCTCCAGCTACCCCGTTCGCGAACCGGACCTTTGTTTCGAACGCAGCGGAATCGCCGACCTCGCGCGCATGAACGGCGTGAATGTAGTTCCCCTCACCTCCGGGAGCGCATACGTGCCGCTTCGTATTCCCGATGGGATTGACGCCAGGGAAGTGGAAGTTGCCACGGTCGTGCGCCAGAGTGACGTGCTGATCGCAGTTCCCGTTGCGAAATCCCATTCTTCCGCCGGCGTCTCGTTCGCGATGAAGGGGATGATGGGGCTGATTCGCTCTCGCGGGCCTTTTCACGCCCGTTATGACCTCCATCAGGCGATCGTGGACCTGAGCAAGGGCATCAAAGCACAACTGGTCGTGGTTGACGCCCGCAGGGCGCTGGTGACCCGCGGGCCGGGAGGGCCGGGCCGCGTGGAGACCCCGAACGCCATTGTTGCGGGGCGCAATCAAACCACAGTTGATGCCTACACGGTGAGCCTGGCGCGGTGGTACAACCGCGCGTTCACCGCCGATCAGGTCCGGCATCTTCGATTGGCGGGGGAACAGGGCCTAGGGCTGACGGACCTTTCCGCAATGAACGTCGTTCGAGTGACCCTCTGATCGCCGCGCCTGCTACTTGAGGCACCCGGTGAACAACCTGCGACGCGCCGTTCAGTTGATTGCCTTCGCGGTATTCCTCGCGGGTACGGAAACCTACTGGCTCGAATATGACCCTCTCATTTCAATCGCAAGTCTTGTTTCGCGCGAATTCTCGTGGGGGCTTGTTCTTCGAGGGCTGCTTCTCGCCAGCGCAACACTTCTCATCGGGCGCTTTTTCTGTGGCTGGTTGTGTCCGCTTGGCACATTTCTGGACGCGGCGCATCGCTGCGGTGTACGGCCTTCGAAGGATGCGACGCGCGAAAACGGTACGCGGGCGCGATGGAAATTCGTCTTCCTCGCCTTTTTGATCGTCGCGGCGGCGTTCGGTACAACCACATTCGTCCTTTTTGACCCCCTTGTCCTTTTCTCTCGAACGCGGGAGGCCGTCCTCATTCCAGCGGCTGCCTGGGTGGGTACCGGAGTAGTTCGAGCGGTCAGATTGGTACCGGGGCAGGAATCGTTCGCGTTTCGTGCCGTCGAAAACCCGCCGGCGTACGGGTTCCTCACGCTGACAGCCGCCGTCTTTGCGGGGATCCTGATCCTTGAGGTAATCGAACGTCGGTTCTGGTGCCGCAATCTGTGCCCGTTGGGCGCGTTTCTGAATCTCCTTTCCCGCACGGGCTTGGTACGGCGCTCAGTGGAGAGCTCCTGCTCCCGATGTGCTCGATGCGAGCGAGACTGCCCGACGGGTGCCATTCCCGTGAACGATTTCACTAAAACCCGGCGTGGCGAGTGCATCCAGTGCCTGAGGTGTCAACGTGCGTGCAGCAAGGGTACCGTCCGGTTTGTCTTCGGGGGGCCACCGCAGATACGTGGTTTTGAACCCCGCAGGCGCCAGGTGCTTCTGGCGGCGGGCGCAGGCGTCGCCGCCGGATTCCTCGGCGATGCCTCCACGAAAGCCAGCACGCGGCCGGGTGCTCACCTTCGCCCCCCCGGCGCGATTCCCGAAGAGGAATTTCTTTCCCGTTGCACCCGGTGTCTGATCTGCGTGGACGCCTGCCCCACGCACGGGCTCCAGCCAAGTGGCCTTGAGATCGGATGGGAAGGGCTGTGGACTCCTAAGCTGGTGCCTGCGTCCGGCGGGTGCGAGGAGCCGTGCAACGCGTGCACACAGATATGCCCCACACTGGCGATTCGAAGGCTTTCTCACGAGGAGAAGTCGTTCGCGAAGATCGGCACGGCGCGCATTGTGAAGGAGCGGTGCGTCGCATGGGAAGAACTGAAAGCCTGTCTTGTCTGTGATGAAGTCTGTCCTTATGACGCCATTGAATTCCTGGTGGTTTCGGACCACCGGGGAACGCAGAATCGTCCGGTGGTTCATGCCGACAAATGCATGGGGTGTGGTCTTTGTGAACACGCGTGTCCCGTTCGTGAACCGCGAGCGATAGTTGTCGATAACTATGGAGAAGAGCGGATTGGCAGCGGGTCGTACATCACACCGGCGAAGCAAGCCGCACGGAAGGTGGGAGACGACAGGGCAACAGACTACTTCCGCGAGTTTCGGGCAGGCGCAGGAGTCCCTGCCGACAGCGTCCGCGGCGCTGGTTCCACTCCGGCGGCGGGCGCAGACACCATTTTTGAGGAGCCGTTGCCGCCGGGGTTTGTAAACCCTTGAGGTCCTCTACCCGATCCTTGGAAGCATCTCCTCGTGCACCTCGTAATGGAGTGGCTCGCCTGCAATAAACCGTTTGATTTCCTCGAGCACACAGTCTCCGATACGAGAACGGCCACTTTCTACCGTTCCCGCGAAATGAGGCGTCAGAACAACATTTGGCAGAGATCGGAACGGGTGATCGGGGGGCGGAGGTTCGGGATCGGTCACGTCGAGGATGGCCCAGATTCTGCCTTTCGTCAGGTGCTCGACGAATGCTGCTTCGTCAATCAGCGCCCCTCGAGCTGTGTTGATAAGGGTTGCGCCGTCACGCAAAAGCGCCAGATTACGCGCATTGATCATATGATGTGTTTCTTCGGTTTTTGGAGCGTGAAGCGAAACGATATCCGAGCGCATCATCAGATCGTCGAGTTCTGACTTGACCACGCCAAGTGCCGTCGCGTCGTCATCAGAGAGGTAAGGATCATACACCATCACTGTAACGGGGAACGGCTTGAGCAACCGAATGACGTTCCGGCCGACATGACTCGCGCCGACGATGCCAATGACTTTGCCGGGAAGATCACCCGGGGGAAACGCCATATCCTTTAGCCACCCCCCCGCCCTCGTAACCCGGCTGGCGAGGATGCCGCGTTTGGCCGCGATGATGATCCACCCGAGGGTGGTCTCCGCAACACCGAGCGCGATCGCGGCGGCAGCGCTGGTGACACGAACCCCACGTTTCCAGAGAGCGGGCGAGACGATTGGCTTTACTGATCCGGCCGCATGAGCAACCAGCTTCAGGGCACTTGCGTTCTCGATGACGGACTTGCCAAGATTCGGGCTTCCCCAGGATGTGATACAGATGGTGGCATCCGCAAGAAGAGCCCGAACACGGGAATCATCAGGAGGCCGGTCCGCGTCCGGTTCGTACGTTACGCGTCCCAGTGTTCCCAGTTCCTTCCACGCCTTTTCACTGAAGAGCGCGTTTCGAAGATCCTTCTGAGGAAGAACGGCGATAGCGTGCGCCATGGAAGAGCCTCCAAGGGAAAAATCTCGTCTATTGTCCGACACCACTCCGTGAAGCTAATTCCGTATCTTTTCCGACACAACGTCATTTCTTACGGTCAATTTCTTTTCAGCCGCAGTGACGGGAATATTCCGCGCGCGGCGAAAGTAATCTGGAGTAACGAAACCCGTGATCAGCCTCGCTGGCGTGACGGCCGTTCTTGTCGTGATTGCAGCCTTGCGCAGCCTGGAAGCGGCCTCGGATCAGGAGATTGTTTCAGGCGTTCTCGGCGGCAATACCGATGACTTTGAAGGATTGGTTGTCCGGTATCAGCGGCAGGTGTTTCGAATCGCGCTGCGCGTGACCAGGGACCGCGATAATGCGGCGGATGTCGCTCAGGAGGCGTTCGTGCGGGCTTTCGTGGCATTGAAGCAATACGACGCAAACCGCCCTTTCGGCGCATGGATCTCACGCATAACACTCAATACGGCCTTGACGCTTTGCAGCAGCCGAAAGAAACAGGGCGATGAGCGGAGAACAGCCACCCTGGACAACTCAAATGCGGCGGACGCGTTTTCCACCGTTGCGAGGACCGAGTTCGAAACAGCGGTTCGAGCGGCAATCGCGGGTCTGCCGGACGGAATACGCGAAACCTTTGAACTCCGGGCGTACGCGGACCTCAGTTATGATGAGATTGCGCACGAGTTGGGCGTTCCACGGGGTACGGTGATGTCAAGGCTGGCACGCGCAAGAGAGCGTCTCCGCGAAGTACTCGAACAACAAGGTTTCGGCAGAGAGAGCGAGGCGGTCTAGAACCATGAGTGCCCCCGGGAGAGGCGAGAATATCTGCCTGAACATGCGCGACCTTTTGAGCGCGTACCTCGACGGCGAGACCACTCCGGAGGAAACCGCACGAGTAGACGCGCACCTCAACACGTGCGAGGCATGCCGGGTTGTGCTCGCTCGCTACCGCACCATTGAGCGCGCGATCGCCGGGGAGGTTCCCGGTGCTGATCCCGCTCCGCAGGATTCGGCGGTGTTCACGGACGCTGTCATGTCGCGGATACGCGAAGTGGCAGACAGGCCGACCCTTAAGGCTCACATCCTCAAATGGCGCACTCCCGTAGTTTCAGCGCTCGCGATCGCGGCCACTGTGGTACTGGCGCTCTACCTCCGCCCGCGGACCCCAGAGGAACCGATTCATCCGGTGCCCACTACAACAGTTCCCTCCCCTCAGGAACGGCGGGAGACCGCGCAAATTGCATCCAAACCTTCCGAGCGGAGGCCGCTCACATCAGGCGGGGCGCCCACCCCCCGCACGCGGGCACAGATTGCAGAACCGCCTGTGGTGGCTTCCGCGGAGCTTGGCCAGGCGATGGGCGACATCGCCCCGGATGAGACATCCATTCAGGACGCAAAAGCGAAACCGGCCCGCGGGGGCGTGAGTTTTGTTCAGGATTTCTATGCAACCCGTGCGGCACAGACGATCACGGGCGCTGCCCCCGCGAAAAGAGACTCTGTTCTGCTGGATCTGAGGAGGAAAGCGGACGCGATGCGAACCGAGCTCGTTTCGGCCAACGAGACGAATTCCGTGGATTCGCTCAAACTCCTGCTGGGCGATGTTCTCGCGCGGATAGCGGAAAGAACCGGAGAACCGCTTGATGTACGCGCCGCGCTCACGTTCTGGCGTCAGGAATACGCTGTTCTGGCGAAGCAGAGCGGCGATTCCGTAGTTCAGTCTCGCGTCAGCCGTCTCGAAGGCATTCTTCGTTCGGCACAACCGAAAGGGTCGTTTGAATGACCGCGAGACTGATTGTTTCCTCGGACTCGCAGCGGCGGATGCGGTATCCCCACACAGTTTCTTCCAGGGGCACAAGTTCCCGCACCAGCGATTCCCCCAGAAGCGCAGGTTGCCGGTAGTTCAGGCGGAGGCGTACGATTCGTGCCTCGGGACGAAACGCCGCGCAGTCATCCCGTATCCAGTCTGCGTACACGGCGTTGTTCACGTGGCCGGCCGCGTCAAGTTCCGTCCACCGTACAACGTGGGTGGTGGTGAACTGCGGATCGGCAGGGTACGTACGGGAAAGAACTGCCGCACCCCAATCACGATCCTCGAGGGCATACTCGCTTTTCTGTTGGAATGCGTCAAGGATTTCCCGCTCGAGTCGGCGCGGACGGCTGGTTTTTCTATCCACGTACACCCAGTTCGCTTCTCCGCGGGCCAACATTCTCCCGTCAGATCCGAAGGCGAGATACTGGCGATGGGAGTTGACCCGCGTTATGTCGCCTACCCACGTGGCTACTCGAACGAGTTCTCCTGTACGGGGCTGAGAACGGATCAACAGGTGGGATTCTTTCATGAACCAGGCAGTGCCCAGTTGTTCGTACCGTTCCTCGTCGTACCCGTACGCCGCTGAGGCACGGATTGCCGCTTCCTGAAACCAACGAAGGAACGAAGCGGGCGGAGCGTCCAGCGCTGCGTCCAGTTCATAGCTCCGGACGGAAAACTCCGTTTCGAATCGCTCAGACATGCGTGCAGCCTCGTTTCATTCAATACACTCATAGTGCTATACGGCTGTACCGAAGGTCGTTCAAATGGTACCGAATGTCATACCCCCGAATGGGCCCTGATCAATGGCCGGGGTCGATCAGCGGGTCCTTTTGCGAGAACGAAGACACTATCGCCGCCGAACGCCAGGGTACGCCACATGCTATCCTTCGTAATCAATCGCCGGATCTGTTGCCGTCCCTCGGATGCGCGCAGGCAGGTTCGCGAGCTTATCTTGTAATGGGGGATACGCTTTGTACGTTCTTGTTTCCGATATGGCCGGCAGGGATCGGCAGGGATACCAAGATACGCGAGATGCCTTTCCGTGGCCCCCGATCCGCCGACATTGTTGCCTCCGAATTTCGCGCAAAAACACAGGCGGAACGGCGCGGCTCGGGAAAGAAGGATCTCGCTTCCGGTGACACTCGTTCAGGAGGTTGTGTGAAGGAGTACTACTACACGTCTGAAGCGTTCAAACCAGAGCGTGCGATCGTCGTTGGTCTACAACTGGGACTTCAGAGCGCGGAAGAGGCACAGAGCTCTCTTGAGGAACTCGAAGCGCTGGCCGACACAGCGGGAGCTTCTGTAGTTGCACGCCATTTCCAACACCGGGCGGCGCCGGATCCGACGTTCTTCGTGGGAAAGGGCAAGGTGGGGGAGATCGCGCGGGACGTGGAGGAGCGCCAAGCTGACCTCATCATCTTCGATGACGATCTCTCGCCGGCACAGGCAAGAAACGTAGAGCGTGAGTGCGGAATTCGGGTTCTGGACAGGAGCGGGCTGATTCTCGACATTTTCGCCAAGGCGGCGAAGACGCGAGAAGCCCGCCTGCAGGTCGAATGCGCGCAACTGGAATACCTGTTGCCCCGGCTGACGCGTCAGTGGCTGCACCTTGAGCGCCAAGCCGGAACGGGGGGCGGTTCCAGCGGAGCTCCCATAGGGCTTCGCGGCCCGGGCGAAACCCAGTTGGAAACCGACCGGAGGTTGATAAGCGCGCGCATCGCGCATCTGAAGCGGGAACTTGAACATATCGACAGAATCCGGAGCACTCAACGCGCCCGAAGGGACCGAGTGTACCGTTGCGCACTGGTCGGGTACACGAACGCAGGCAAGTCAACTCTCATGCATGCACTCACGGGTGCGGACGTGTTGATTGATGACCGTCTTTTCGCCACACTGGATTCCACCACACGGGCATTCAACCTTGCGCCCAACAAACCGGTGGTGCTTACGGATACGGTGGGCTTCATCAGGAAGCTACCGCACGGGTTAATCGCGTCGTTCCGGAGTACACTGGCGGAGGCCAGAGAAGCTGATCTGGTGCTCCACGTGGTGGATGTGAGCGGACCGGCGGCACACGAGCAGATAGCGGCCGTGAACGAGGTTCTTTCCGAACTGGATATCCACCCGTCAAATACGCTCCTCGTCATGAACAAATCGGATGCCTGCGTTGACCCTGATGACGCGGCGCGGTTGGCCGCCGGAAGGCCGTACGTTTCTGTCAGTGCTCTCACAGGAGAAGGATTGGACCGGCTCAAGGAGGCGATCGCTGCCAACATCGAGGCGGACATGGTACTTGTGGAGGTTCGGCTTCCCCAGTCCGAAGGGAAATTGATTTCCGAGATCCATTCCCGGGGCGAAGTCCTGGCTCGCACGTACGAACCTGACGCAGTAATCCTTCACGCCCGTGTACGCCGCTCTGACGCCGAGTTCCTGACTCGTCACTCCGTTTGACCGCAACACCAGACATGGCAACGCGCTTTCAGTGCAGGAGACCTTGATGAAACTCACGCGCGAACAACTTGCCGATTTGAAAGGGAAATCGCCCGAAGGAATCTATCAACACATCCGGCAATTTGTCCGTCAGGAACTCGGGGTGGTGGACAAGGACGAACTTTCAGAGGCGGTGGATGATGCCATCCGGGCGGGTCTTCTCGACGAGGACGACCTGAGGAAACTGGGCGACGACCGCTGACGGTCCCGCTGGATATCGCACACACGCCTGATCACTCTGCGATCTCTCTTCGTGTGTTGGAACCTATCCGCTTCACATGTCGGTTTCTTTTGACAAAATTCTGAAAACGTGTATTTTTATCGTCACTGATTGACTGATCCATCCGGTTTGGTTTCGGGGAATACAGCGGGTTGTTTCTCGGCCGCTCACGCGAATTAGACAGGTAACACAGGTGCCGGGTATTGCCTTACGACCTTCCAAGGGGATTCTGGGGAGAATTCGGGGAGAGCCCGCTCCCCTGCAACCCACCCGTCCTAACGTTTCGTTCGCGCATCAGCTTTGGCCGGGTGATTGCCTTACCCTCCTGCTGGCCGGTTTCGTTGCCAGTGTGCTTACTGGCAACTTCGTACCCCGTACGAACTTGAGTGTTCTCGGCACGCTCGTAGCGATGGCGGGTATCATCGCCGTCCTGCTCACGTCCCGCGCGTACGAGATCCAGTTTCCGATGGCGGGAACCACGAGTACGTACCACGCCATGCGTGTGCTCCTGTGGACCGTTCCACCCGGCGGGGCGCTCTGGTTCGTTTTCGAGCCACGAGTCGAGACTGTGTTCGCAGTCTTCTGTTACGGAATTATCGCGATCTTCGGCATGACATTGAACCGGGTGATCGTATTCCCCCGCGTGCGCGCTGCGGCGAAAAGCAGGGTGGTCGTCTGCGGGTTGAATGGTGACGCCGTCTGCGTCGCTCAACGCTTCGCCACGGACCAGGACACCATGACGCCCACGATCGTAGGGCTCCTGACTCCGGAGGCGATCGAGAACCAGCCGCAGCGGCCTCGTCTGGGCTCGTGGGAGGATATGCAGCGCCTCTTCTCGATAGGCATGTTTGACGAAGTCGTGTTCAGCGTACCGCAGTCATCACCCGCGTCACTGCC
>JAKPPK010000150.1 GCA_029547385.1 Candidatus Latescibacterota bacterium | reverse complement strand
CTCTTATTTCCGCATGAATATCAATAATCCCTCCTCAGAGCAGACCTATCTCAAGGTTACGAATGACGGCACGATGTTCTCCGACATCGGAGAGCGTATCATCGTAGGCGGCTGGATGCGTCCGACCACCTATTCCGTGGGCAACACATACACGCCGCTTTTATCTACCCGCGGAGGCACGGGCAATCCGATATTCTATCTGTCGCTTATCCGGGGAAAGCCGAGACTTATGCTCTATAATTCCTCCGGCTCCCTGATACTGGACACTTCGGTCACGCCGTCCTTTTCTTTGGAGAACGCCAAGTGGTACTTCATCGCGGCGGTGATCGAGCCAAACACCCAAAAAGCCTGGTATGTGGTCGGCGATAAAGAAAGCGGTACGGCATGGAAATCCTCCGCGCTGACCATATCGGGAGAACTGAACCGCTCCTGCACGACTGACCTTATCTGGGGAATGCTGAACAGTTCCTACTGGTACGCTGGCGGCTTTGACGACTGGTTTCTGGATTGTGATTCGACACTTACCGCAGACGATCTCATGGACTATTTCCGCTCCGCTGTCATGGCGAACGCCGGTGATACCACGGGAGCGGTTGACGGCATCGCCGAGCCGAGGGCAGTCACGCTCCGGGCTTCGGGCGGCGTCTATCCGACCAAGGGCGTCCTTACAACGGCGGCTGCGGAATGCAGTCTTTCCGGCACGGGGCGTGTGTCCGTGACAAGCGAGTACATTTCAGGCACAACCGCCGTTTCCAAGGTGGAGACTTCTACGAGCGATGATCTCATCACCTGGAGCGATTGGGTGGCCGTTCCCGCTGACGGAAAGCTGGCGTCTCCCAACAAGGAATACATCCGTTTCCGGGTGACGCTTACTACAAGCGATACGAGCAAGACTCCGAAACTGATAGACATCCGGCTATACGACATACCGAAATCGCCGTATGAGAAGATCGGCTATTCCCGTCCCGTGGTGCTTGATTCCAACGGCGCGTGGGAGGCTGTGCTTGAGAACGCCTACGACATCATCGTCACGGGCGAGATCAACGGCGAGGACACGCTTTCCTTCAAGATTCCGTACCGCGACAGCAAGCGCGTCCATATCGACAGCGAGAAAAAGATACAGATCGTGGACGATATCTACAAGGTGCGCACTGTCACGGATAGCAAGGATACCGAGGGCAATTCCGTCACGGAGGTGTACGCCGAGGCGGAGTTCTACGACCTTACCTTCTCCGTCCGAAAAGAGGAACGCACCTTTGAAGCGGAGTACGCGGAAACGGCGATGGCTTATGCTCTTGCCGGAACGGAGTGGTCTGTCGGCACGGTCAATGTTCGCACCAAGAGGACATGGACAAGCAGCGAAAAGAACGCTCTCTCCATCCTCCGAAACGTGGCAGACCTGCACGGCGGCGATCTTGTTTTCGACTGCCCGAACAGGCTGGTGCATCTGCTGACCGTCAACGGCAAGGACAGCGGTGCGCTCTTTGCCTACAGAAAGAACATGAAGTCCATCCAGAGGGTGGTCGATACCCGCAGCCTTGTGACCAGGCTCTATGCCGTGGGCGCGGACGGGCTGACCTTCGCCGATATCAACGGCGGCAAGCCCTATGTGGAGGACTTTACCTATACAAACGAGATACGCATCTCCACGCTGGACTGCTCGTCTTTTACGAATCCGTACCAGATGAAGGAGTACACGGAGATGCGGCTGGCGCAGTACGCCAAGCCCACCATTTCCTATGTGTTGAACGCTATGGACTTGTCCGTCCTTACGGGCTACGAGCATGAGGCGTGGGAACTTGGGGACTATGTGCGCGTGGAGGACAAGGAGCTGGGCATCTCGGTCACGACTCGCATCGTGCGCCGGGAATACAACCTGCAGGAGCCGTGGAACACGGTGCTGGAGCTTTCCACCACGCTGAAGAACCTCGGCAGTTCCGCAAGCCAATGGGACAACGCCGCCGACACGCTGGAAGGCACGAGCATGGTATCCAATGACGATATCCGTGAAATGGTGCCGTTCAACCTTCTGCGAAACTCCCGCGCTGACGACGGGCTTGCCTATTGGACGAGTTCCGGCTTTGTGGCTGACGGCGAAAACGGCGCGTCCGGCACGGCTTCCTTCATGGCGGAGGGCGTATCGGGCAGGACGAAAAGCCTGTCGCAGACAGTGTACCCCGCCAACCGCGACAGCTATACAATCTCGGCGCAGATCGGCTCGGAGGATTTGGAGAAGCTCTCGGATTCCTCGCAGGTCGGTATCGAGGTCATCATCGAATACGAGGACGGCTCGACAGAGAGCCGGTTCATCGACTTGTACTGACGGAGGAGGGCTATGGTATTTTTCTCAAAAACACAGGCGAAGGTCGCGCCGGAGAATTACGGTGCAAGAGTCAAGTCCATCACCGTCCGAATCTGCATCACAAACTGCACGGGAAAACTGTATGTGACGGACATACTCCTCCAGGCGGGAGCTGTCGCTACGGGATGGGTAGGACATCCCTGCGAGATAAAGTGGACGCTTGATGGGTAA
>JAKPPK010000141.1 GCA_029547385.1 Candidatus Latescibacterota bacterium | reverse complement strand
AGGCGGCCTCGATGGCGCAGCACATCTTCGCGTACCACGCCGTGGAAGATGGGTTCGAACTGAGCGCCACGACGGTTCCTCTGCGACGGTGGCGCGAACATTGCAGGTTTCTGTCGGATCTCGGTTGGCGTGCCGTTCGGGTAGATGAAATGATCCCGGGAGCGGATGACGGCACGTTCTGCATCACCGTGGATGACGCATACACGAGCCTTCTCGACGTTGTAGCAGCGTGCGAACGCCATGGCTGGCGTGGCACTGTGTTTGTGCCAACCGGCTACGTCGGGAAAGTCGCGTCGTGGGATGTCGGCGCATGGCGCGCACACAGGCACCTTGACTGGGAAGGGCTGCGGGATGTCGCGGCAGCCGGGTGGGAGATTGGCATACACGGTCACACCCATACCGCGCTTACTGACAAGCCGATTGTCGCCGCGAGGCAGGAACTGCAATGCGGTCTCGCAGCAGTCGAGCAGGAACTGGGCGTAGTGGCAACGAGCCTGGCCTATCCGTTTGGCGCGGCATCAAAGGCGCTGGCGGAGATGGCGCAGGCGATTGGTTTTCGGCGCGCGGTGACCATGGAGCCGTCTCAAGTTGAAGAATGGCATTCCCCGTTGCTCCTGCCGCGGTGGCCGGTGTACCGCATGGACACCGCAGCACACCTCCAGGCACGGTTGCGCGGAGCGCCATGGTTGAAAGAGTTGGAGCGGGCGAGGTTGCGGACTATCCAGCGATTCTCGCAGGGAACGCGTGTACGCATGTCGGGGAAGAGAAACATCATATCTGACGCCGCGGAGCAGACCTATGTGGAATGAGCGGCCAACCATCGAAGAAATCGCCCGGTACGAAGGACAGGAGATCGTCCTCAAGGGGTGGTTGAACAATATGCGGTCGTCGGGCAAGCTGCATTTTCTTCAGGTGCGTGACGGGACCGGCGTCATGCAGTGTGTGGTGTTCAAAGGGAACGTCACGCCTGAGGTCTTCGAAACGGCGGCGGCTCTCAAACAGGAGTCCTCGCTGGTTGTCAGAGGGCAGATTCGGGCCGATGCTCGCTCTCCCATCGGGTTTGAGATGGACGTGGTCGATCTGCAAGCCATTCACGTACCCGAAGTGGACTACCCGATTTCCCCGAAAGAGCACGGCACTGCGTTCCTCATGGATCACCGTCACCTGTGGCTCAGATCCTCGCGGCAGCAGGCGATTTTGAGGATCAGGGCGGAACTCATCAGGCAGATTCGCGCGTATTTCGACGCAAATGGTTTTCTGTTGTTGGATGCCCCGATATTCACGCCGTCTGCCTGCGAAGGAACGACGACTCTTTTTGAGACAGATTACGTTGATGGGAGCAAGGCGTACCTCACGCAGTCCGGGCAGCTCTATATGGAGGCCGGAGCAACTGCATTCGGGCGCGTGTACTGCTTCGGACCGACCTTCCGTGCGGAGAAGTCAAAAACACGCCGGCATCTCACCGAGTTCTGGATGGTGGAACCGGAAGTGGCGCACATAGGGCTTGACGAAGATATGGACCTGGCAGAGGACTTTCTGGTGTCCATCGTGCAAGGGGTTGTCGCGAACCGGAAGAAGGAACTCGCCGCGCTGGAACGCGATATCACCGCCCTGGAGCGGGTGCAGAAACCCTTTGCCCGAATCAGTTACAAGGAGGCTGTAGAACGCCTGCAACAGGCGGGGATGCCGGTGCGCTGGGGGGAAGACTTCGGCGGCGATGAGGAGACCGTGCTTGCGAACCAGTTCGACCGGCCGGTGATGATCCACCGTTACCCCGCCGAGTGCAAAGCCTTTTACATGAAAACGGATCCGGATGACCCGAAGTGCGCTCTTTGTGTCGACGTACTGGCGCCGGAAGGGTACGGGGAGATTATCGGTGGCGGGCAGCGCGAAGATGACTATGATACGCTCCTGCAGAAAATCCACACTCACGGGCTTTCCGAAGAAGCATTTGGCTGGTATCTCGATTTGCGCCGCTACGGAACGGTGCCGCACGCAGGATTCGGGCTGGGTGTGGAACGAACACTCGGTTGGATCTGCGGATTGCCGCACGTGAGGGAAACGATACCATTCCCGCGGTTGATGCAACGAGTTACGCCCTGACACAACGAAGAACCAAAAAGAGCGAATCTGGAGAAGGCATTTCGCATGATTCCCTATGATTTCCGCACGCTGGAACCGCAGTGGAGAGCGTGGTGGGAAGAGAACAAGATCAACGAGGCGAAGGACGATTCCTCACGCCCGAAGTACTACTGTCTTGACATGTTCCCGTATCCCTCCGGCGAAGGGTTGCACGTCGGGCACTGGCGCAATTACGTGCTCAGCGATGTGTGGTCACGGTACCAGAGGCTCCGCGGCTACCAGGTCCTTCATCCCATAGGATGGGATGCATTTGGTCTTCCCGCGGAGAACTTCGCGATCAAACACAAGATTCACCCGCGGATAAGCACCGCACGGAACATCGCGAATATGAAGCGCCAGCTCAAAATCATAGGCGCCATGTACGACTGGTCCCGGGAGATCTCTACCTGTGATCCGGAGTATTACCGATGGACGCAATGGATATTCCTCCGGATGTACAAGCGGGGATTGGCATACCGGAGCACGGCTCCGGTCAACTGGTGCCCGAGCTGCCGAGTCGGCCTTGCCAACGAAGAGGTCGTGGCCGGAGGTTGTGAGCGGTGCGGCACTGCTGTCGTAAAACGGGATCTCGTGCAGTGGTATCTGCGGATAACGGCGTACGCGGAACGGCTTCTGCGGGACCTCGAGCGTTTGGATTGGCCGGAACGCGTCAAGACGATGCAGGCCAACTGGATCGGGAGGTCCGAAGGAGCGCGGATCACCTTCACCGCCGTCCATCCGGGAAACCAAACCACCTATCCGATCGATGTGTTTACCACGCGTCCCGACACTCTTTTCGGTGCCACGTATATGGTACTGGCACCTGAGCATCCGCTTGTTCCTGCTCTTACGATGGCGTCCCGTCGCAAGGAAGTTGAGGCATATCGCGAACAGGCTCGAAACGTTCGCGACGTGGACCGCACCGCCGCGACCCGTCCCAAAACAGGTGTGCCGCTGGGTTCGGTTGCCATCAACCCCGCAAACGGAAATCGCATACCGATCTGGATATCGGACTACGTGCTGATGGGATACGGAACGGGTGCGATCATGGCGATTCCCGCACACGACGAGAGGGATTTCGAATTCGCGCGCACATTCAACCTTCCGGTTGTCGAGGTTGTGTACCACCATGAGACCGTACACGATGCGAACGGAAGAATTCAGGCTGCGTACACTGGCGAAGGGACAATGATCCAGTCCAGCGGGTTCGATGGGCTCGATTCACGGACCGGAGGCAGGCAGATTGTTGAGATGCTGGCCCGGCAGGGCAAGGCCGAAGCAACCGTGAGCTACCGGTTGCGCGACTGGTTATTCTCGCGCCAACGATACTGGGGAGAACCGATCCCGATCGTGTACTGCGAGAAGTGCGGTGAGCAACCGGTGCCGGAAGAGCAGCTCCCGGTTCTTTTGCCGGAGGTGGAGTCGTATGAACCTACCGGCACAGGGGAATCGCCTTTGGCCGGCATCACGGAGTGGGTGAACACGGTATGCCCCGTGTGCGGCGGCCCTGCAAAGCGGGAAACGGATACGATGCCCCAGTGGGCGGGTTCTTCCTGGTACTTCCTCCGTTATGCGAGCCCCGACGAAAAGGCGGCTGCATTCGACCGCGAGAAAGTGAACAAATGGTTGCCGGTGGACATGTATGTAGGAGGGGTGGAGCACGCAATTTTGCACCTGCTCTATGCGCGGTTCTTCACGAAGGTCCTGTTTGATGAGGGGGCCATTTCTTTCGATGAGCCGTTCACGAAGCTGTTCAACCAGGGGATGATCTGCCGCAAGAGCGAGAAAACCGGGCGCGTTGAAAAGATGTCGAAATCCAAAGGCAACATTGTAAGCCCCGACGGCCTTGTGGAGAAATATGGCACCGATGCGGTCCGAATGTACGAGCTCTTTGTGGGTCCTCCAGAACAGGATGCGGAATGGAATGACAACGGGATAGAGGGTATCAGCCGCTTCCTGCACCGTGCATGGGGTCTGATCACGTCGAATCTGGAGCCTTCAGCAAATCCGGAACGGTTGCTTCGGGCGCGCCATAGACTTGTGAAACAGGTGACGGAAGGACTCGAATCGTTCAAATTCAACACCACCATAAGCCGCATGATGGAGTTCGTGAATTTCGCGCTCGACCCGGAAGGCGGCAACGGGAAACTCGACGCGGGCACGCGGGACGCGTTCATTGTGTTGCTCGCTCCATTCGCACCGCACATGGCGGAAGAGCTCTGGAAACTCGCCGGCAAGCAGAACAGCGTGTTCGATACGACAGTCTGGCCTTCCTTCGACGAAGGTCTGGCGTCCGCTGAGAAAATGACGATCGCTGTGCAGGTGAACGGCAAAATCCGCGCAACGGTTGAGCTGGATGCGGACTCCTCCGACGAAACCGCACGCGCCGAGGCCCTTGCGCAACCGAACGTCCAGCGGTACCTCGCCGGAAAGGAGCCGCGGAAAATCATCGTTGTACCCGGCCGTCTCGTAAGCATCGTTGTATAGGAACGTGCAGCAGCGCCGTTCCTCGGGAGCAGTGTCCGGGCTCCATCATGGTGGAGCCCCCTTTTTCCACGGGATATGGACCAGTGAAGACACAAACAATCAATCCCTTCATGCCGAGCAAAATCGTACTAACCAAAGGCGTCGGACGCCACCGCGAACAACTGACGAGTTTTGAAATGGCGTTGCGCGATGCGGGGTTGGCAGCATTCAATCTGGTGCCCGTGTCCAGTATTTTCCCCCCCCGATGCAAACTCGTAAGCAAGCGTGCGGGCCTTGCAGAGCTTCATCCCGGACAGGTTGTCTTCACAGTGATGAGCCGCGCGGCGAGCAACGAGCCGCACCGCTTGCTTGCGGCCACGATCGGGCTTGCGATTCCCAGGGATCGCAACAAGTATGGCTATCTTTCGGAACATCACAGCTTCGGGCAGACAGAGGAAGTGGCAGGTGAGTACGCCGAGGACCTCGCGGCGGAGATGCTCGCAACCGTGCTGGGTGCTGAATTTGATGTGAATCAATCCTGGGATGAAAAGCGGGAATTGTGGCGCATTCAGAATGAAATCGTCGCAACAAGAAGCATCAGCCAAAGCGCGATGGGTCACAAAGACGGGCTCTGGACCTCCGTTCTCGCGGCAGCGGTCCTGATTCCCTGACGAAATCGTCAAAAGGACACCGAAAAAATGGAGGGTTCGCCGAATCCGGCGTGCCCTCCGTTTGCTTTCGAACGGGGAACTTCAGTACCTTCCCGAACGTTTTTGCTTGAACGCCCGAGCCATGTGACACCCTTGGGTGCAACTTTCACGCAGGCGCGAACCCATGAACTTGTCCCAATTTCCCAGGAATCTGCAGGACGTCCCGTTCACGTTCCTTGGTCTTCCCGATCCCGAGGGAGGGCTCGGGGAGGCACGGGTTTGCGTCCTTCCCATTCCCTACGAAAGCACCACAACCTATCGCGGAGGGACGCGTTCAGGGCCGGCGGCAATTGTGGATGCCTCCCGGTATGTCGAGACGTTTGACGAGGAAATGCTTTGGGACCTGGCAGATATGCCGATTCTGACACTCCCGAGTGTCAGTCCTCTTCTCGGGGCCGCGGAAGCAATGAGCGAACGGATCCGGGACGTGGCCCGCGAGGTTGTTTCCCGGGACCGCCTTCTGATCAGTCTGGGTGGTGAGCATGCAATCACCGCTCCATTGGTGGAAGCGCACTCGGAAAAGTTCGGTCACCTGACCGTTATTCACCTGGATGCCCACGCGGATCTGCGGGAGTCGTATGAAGGCTCGCGGATGAGCCACGCTTCGGTTATCAAGCGTGTTGCGGAACATACAGACGTTCTGAGCGTAGGAGTTCGAAGCATCTCGTCTGAGGAAATGGATTGGCTCAGGAATCAGGAGAGGGTTCGCGTAGTCTTTGCCCACGAAATTCGGAAGGATCAAGGTCTTCTGGAAAGAGTCCTAGGAGAGCTGACGGGCAATGTGTATCTGACTATTGACGCGGATGTTCTCGATCCCGGTGTGATGCCCGGGGTAGGAACACCCGAACCGGGCGGACTTTCATACGATCAGGTGGTTCATGTTATCAAGAGACTTTCGGTGGGATGCTCGATAGTAGGTGCGGACCTGGTTGAACTGGCTCCCGTACCGGGCAATGTTGTCTCGGAGTTCACGGCTGCGCGCATTGTGGCGAAGATAGTGGCCTACACAAAGAACCCTGTCTAGAGGAGCGTTTGCGATGGCAAAACCCAATGACGATACCGGCAAAACATCCGAAACTGTCGGATATCCGCCGGAGAAACTGAAGGAATTCGAAGCGTGGCTCCATCAGGCCAGGCAGAGGATTCTGAAAGGCTACGACGATCAGAAAGCTGAAATTGACGGCTTCAAAGGGGACACGGAATCAGACGCGTACGATGACGCGTCAAATATCGTAGAAATGAATATCCTGATGGCTCTCAATGACACTCAGAAAAAGGAGCTCTCTCAGATCGGGCTTGCGCTCCTGAAAGTGAAAGACGGAACATACGGCATCTGCGAAGGGTGTGGAGAACTCATCGGCGAACAGCGGCTGAAGTTCCTTCCTTTCGCTAACCTGTGCGTCAAGTGCAAAGACAAGGAAGAGCGTGGTACTGTGGTTATTCAGCGAGACACGCACATCGTTCCGCCCGACGAGGATTTTCTGGTTTTGACGGACTCCGACGAGGATTACTGAGCGTGTTGTGCCAGGCGACGATACTGATAACTCTTCTTATGTAATGTTGAAAAAGAGCCGTCGGCAAAGGATCCTCCATGGCGAAATCCCGAATTGAAACATTCAAGGCATTCCTGGAAAAAGACCCCGGCAACAGCCTCGCCCGTTACTCGCTGGCGATGGAGCTCCGCAAGGTGGGTCGCTACGATGAGGCGTTAGCCGGTTTCGCGGACCTGATAGAGCGCGACCCTAAGTACGTGCCGGCGTACTTCATGTGCGGACAAACCGCATTTGAGGCGGGCAAGGTGCAGGAGGCGAAGGAAGTACTGAGAGCGGGCATCGACGTCGCCAGGAACGCTGGCGAAACGCATGCGGCGGAGAAGATGGCAGAATTGCTGGCAACTCTCGAATAGCGGCAGGAACAATAGGGGC
>JAKPPK010000137.1 GCA_029547385.1 Candidatus Latescibacterota bacterium | reverse complement strand
TCGTAACACCCTTTCGTTCCCTGGAGCGAGTAGTAGTTCATGATATGGGGGCGATTGGACACCATGTCCAGCCGGATGTTGATAAGGTTGTTCTTGTCGGTTTTGCACAGCATGACGGTGGTGTCCTCGTTCACGTAGTGCGGCACAGTGTGGACACCGGTTCCGAGGCAGGACAGGAATTTCACCCGCTCCTTCAGCCACTGGATGCACGGCCCGAGGCTGTGCGTCGGGTAGGTGACACCGTTCCGCCCGACCTGCCACGTGACGCGCCACGTGGGGGAGCCGTCAGGGTTCTTGTGCAGCGCCCGCACGTCGTGAATGTAAGCTCCTTCCGCGTAGTACATTTCGCCGAAAAGTCCCGCTTCGGCCATCGCTTTCACCAGAACCACATGGCGCATGTAGCAGTAATTCTCTGCCATCATGTATTTCTTGCCGGTTTCCTTCACGGTCGCAAGCAGATTCCAGCACTCATCCAGACTGACGGTCGCCGGAACCTCCGACATCACGTGAGCCCCCGCTTTCATGGCGGCGATGCACTGAGGCGCATGGAACTGCATCGGCGAAGCGACAATCACCAGGTCGAGTTTCTCGCCGTCGAGCATCTGGTCGAAATCGGTGTAGCCCTTCAATCCCCATCGCTCGCAAAACGCGTTCAACCGTTCGGTGTTTGGATCGCAACAGGCGACCGGAACAGTCTCGGTGACGGTATTGAGCGCGTTCATGAAGGAACCAGACCTGTTTGCGGAGGAAAGGCCCACGCGCAGACGTGACATCGTGCATACTCCTTCCATGGTGCGGCAGAAAACGTGCTGGACGGGCACTTTGAACGTACGAGAAGACGCCTTATGGCACAATGCTCGGCGCGCCTGTGTCCGAAAAGGCCCATGTATCGAGTTTGTGACGAGGTACCTCTCTACGACCGGCATGCGGCGAATGAAAAATGGCACCCTTGTGCTTCTCCGGCGTGTGGTCTTTTATTCTACTCAAATCAAATGGTGCCCGGTTCTCCGCCGGGGATAGCTCGGGCAACTGGATTCTGCACAACGCCAGCCGGTTCGCGCCGCGTAGGCGCGATCGAACGTTCCAGAAGAAAGGCACATCCCAGCCATACGCCTGACACGCATTCGCGTTTTTCCCAGAGCACCACGGGGTCGCGTACATCGTCCAGTTCCGTCACAATAGATCCAGGGTTTGGTCAACTCACCGGGAGACTTGTATGAAACGGAAACAGGCAGTACAGAGCATCCCGAAAGAACCCGAGACCCGCACCGATTCCTGCGAACCAACCGAAGAGGAATTGTTGCGGAGCCTCGACGTCGTCATCGACGGTTACTCCAACACGGAGGGAGCACTTATCCCGGTGCTCCAGTCCGCGCAGAACCTCTTCGGTTACCTTCCCGAAACTGTACTCCGGCACATCAGCACCCGCCTCAAGTTACCCTACAGCCAGGTGACCGGGGTCGTCACGTTCTACTCGTTTTTCTCCACCGTTCCACGGGGTGAGCATGTGGTCCGTGTGTGTCTCGGAACCGCGTGTTACGTGCGCGGCGGAAAGGACGTGCTGGCTACGCTCCGCAAGCAACTCGGAATCAACGTGGGAGAGACGACGGAGGACAGAAAGTTCTCGCTGGCGGTGGGCCGCTGTTTCGGCGCGTGCAGCCTTGCACCGGCCGTGATGGTGGACGAGACGGTGCACCAGAGGGTCAGACCGGCGAAAGTGAAAGACCTTCTGGCGATGTACCGAGAGGCAAAGCCCGGATTGAGGGAGGCTTCGTGATGGCAGACCCCAGATTAACCCGCGTAGAAATGTTCCAGGATTTGAGGAAACGGGTCGTTGCCGAGCAGAAAAAACGAGCGCGGAAGCGGCAGGTGTACCTCTGCACAGGCGCGGGATGCATCGCATCTGGCGCGCTGGACGTGAAGAAAAAACTCGATGAGGTGATGAAACGGGAGTTCGTGGACTTCGAAATCCGCGAAACCGGATGCCTCGGGCCCTGTGCGAAGGGACCGGCTCTCCTGATTCAGCCCGAACTGACTTTCTATGAGAACGTGCATCCGGAAGACGCCGAGGAAATTGTCCACCAGCATCTCAAACAGGGCAAAATCGTCGAGCATCTCCTTCCGAAAAACGCGCGGCAGGAACCGGTTCGCACGGAAGAGGAGATGGACTTTTTCCGCAATCAGGTGAAAATCGTGCTGCGCAACTGCGGGCGCATTGACCCGCTCAAAATCGAAGACTACGTCGGGGTGGACGGATATGCGGCGCTGGTCAAAGTGCTGACATCCGTCAAGCCGGATGATGTCATAGAATCCATCAAGAAATCGGGGCTGCGCGGGCGCGGCGGCGCAGGCTTCCCGACCTGGATCAAGTGGGCGGCAACGCGCAAATCCGCAGGCGACGTGAAATACGTCATCTGCAACGGAGACGAGGGCGACCCTGGCGCGTTCATGGACAGGAGCGTGCTGGAAGGTGACCCCCACAGCATTATCGAAGGGATGGCGATCGCCGCGTTTGCCGTCGGCGCAAAACAGGGCTATGTGTATGTCCGCGCGGAATATCCCCTTGCGGTGGCGCGGCTCAACCACGCGATCGAGCAGGCGCGCGAGTACGGCTTCCTGGGCAAAAACATCCTTGGTACCTCATTCGAGTTCGATCTTGAAATCCGCATGGGGTCCGGCGCGTTCGTGTGCGGCGAGGAAACGGCGCTTATGGCGTCCATCGAGGGAAAACGCGGCGAACCGCGTCCCCGCCCGCCCTTCCCGGCAGAGAAGGGTCTCTGGGGCAAACCGAGCCTGCTCAACAACGTGGAGACGTACGCCAACGTCCCGGCGATCATTTTCCGGGGTGCGGACTGGTATGCCTCGCTGGGAACGGCGGAAAGTAAAGGCACGAAGGTGTTTGCGCTGGCCGGCGCGGTGGTGAACACCGGTCTGGTGGAAGTTCCGATCGGAATCAGTCTCGGCGAGCTCATTTACGACATCGGCGGGGGTATCAAGAACGGGAAATCGTTCAAAGCTGCCCAGATCGGCGGCCCATCAGGAGGGTGCATTCCGAAAGAGCACCTCAACGTTCCGATGGACTACCGGCCGCTTACCGAGCTTGGCGCCATCATGGGCTCTGGCGGCCTTATCGTGGTGGATGACGACACCTGCATGGTGGACATGGCGCGCTTCTTCCTCGAGTTTGTGCAGGAGGAATCTTGTGGCAAATGCGTGCCATGCCGCGTCGGCACCAAACGGATGCTGGAAATCGTCACCCGCATCTGCGAGGGTAAGGGCCGAGAAGGCGATATCGAGAAGCTGATTCACCTCGGTAACCAGATCAAGGAGACGTCACTGTGCGGCCTGGGTCAAACTGCTCCCAACCCGGTTCTCAGCACGATCCGGTATTTCCGGGAGGAATATGAGCAGCACATCCGCGACCGGCACTGCGAAGCAGGCGTCTGTCCGTCCATTGTCCGGGCTCCGTGCCAGAGTGCGTGCCCGGCCAATGTGGATGTGCCGGGGTTCGTATCGCTTGTTGCGGAGAAGAAGTACGCGGAAGCGCTGCAACTCCATCGCGACCGCAATCCTTTCGCCTCGGTGTGCGCGCGAGTGTGCTTCCACACGTGCGAGGAAAAGTGCCAGCGCGCGAAACTCGATTCCGCAGTGTCTATTCGCGCGGTCAAGCGTTTCATGGTCGAACAGGAAGTGATGATCCAGATTCCCGAAGTGCGGGAAAACGAGGAGAACGCGAAGCGGAAGATCGCCATCATCGGCGCGGGCCCGGCGGGACTTTCCTGTGCGTATTTCCTTGCGCGGCTGGGGTACAAACCGACCGTGTTCGAAGCGGAGCTTCGTCCGGGTGGAATGCTGGTCCAGACAATCCCTGCGTACCGGCTGCCGAGGGAAGTTCTGGCCCGCGAAATCCGCATGATCGAGCGGATCGGGGTCGACATTCAGACCGGAAAGCGTCTCGGTACGGATTTCACCCTCGCGAGCCTCAAGGAAGAGGGGTACGAGGCGATCTTCCTCGGCGTAGGCGCACCGGAATCCCTGCCCATCGGCATTCCGGGAGAGGATGCGGAGGGCGTGGTTCAGGCGGCGGATTTCCTCCGCACATACAACATCCGCGGATCGGTGCCGGTCGGCAGAAAGGTGATCGTGGTGGGTGGCGGCAATGCGGCGATTGATGCCTCCCGCAGTGCTCTGCGTCTCGGCGCCGAGGAAATCACGATTCTCTACCGCCGTAGCCAGGCCGAAATGCCGGCATACGCGGAAGAAATCGACGAGGCGCTCCACGAAGGCGTGAAGCTGATGCCGCTCACCCATCCGCTGGAAATCCTCAAGGATGCCAGCGGGAAGGTTACGGGAGTGCGGTGCACCTCCATGAAACTCGGTGAGTTCGACCGGAGCGGAAGACGGCGGCCGGAGGAGAAAGCCGAGTTCTTCAACCTTGAAGCAGATCAGGTCATCGTCGCCATCGGGCAGGCGCTGCGTCCCAAGATGATTCTGAAGGACATGGATATCAAACTCAACTCGCGGAACTTCATCCAGGCGGACCCGATTACCGGCGAAACTTCCGTGCCGGGGATATTCGCCGGCGGAGATGCCGTGAGCGGCCCCTATTCCGTCGTCGGGGCGATTGGCGCCGGCGAACGGGCGGCCGTTGGCATTGATCACTACCTCACCGGAGCGTTCCATGCGTTCTGGCGCAGGGAAAAGGAGAACACCACGCATTTCGATCCGGAATCGGATCCCGTGCCG
>JAKPPK010000432.1 GCA_029547385.1 Candidatus Latescibacterota bacterium | reverse complement strand
GCCAGCATGGACAATGTGAACCCGTCCACGCCGAAATCGGCAATGGAGGCCAGAAGAGCACCATTCAGAATGCCGTACCCCGTGCCGAACACCACGAGCTCCACCCGGCCGGAGCGGTCAAGCTGCACAGTGCCGAGGTGCCCGTGCACCGGCGCGAAAAAAGTCACCCGCTCCACCGCGGAGCGTGCGATGCGTGTCGTATCGCCTGCGTCCGTGCGAAACACAAGGATCGAGTCCTGAACGCCCACAAGGGATCCGGAAAGCTCCCGTCCGGAGCGTTCGACGAGCGTGTCGCACGTCGCATTGCCGGCGCAGAGCCCGAGGACCGCCAGCAGAAGAATCAGCATTCTCATTCGAAACTCCCCGGATCTGTAGAGACCCGTTGGACAACTGGAACCAGCATGCACCCGGTGGGAGTGAGGGTACGCACGGATGCAACCTTCTCCAAACGCCTTCGCGGGCGTCGGCATTTTTGTGCTGCCGGACGGAAATCACCGCTATCTTCTGTTCAGGCCGTTATATTGTACGGTACGTTCATTTTTCTGGCGCAGCCATTCCGGCTGCGCTGCCACCAGCATTACATGAAGGAGTATCGCGATGCACAAATCGTCGTTTTTCCTTCTTTCAGGCGCCGCCATCCTCATCATGGCCGGCGCGTCTCACGCGGCGGGCAACAGCCCCCAGAGGCCCGCGAGTTCCATGGTTGCCGCCGAATTGCCGGCGGTAGATATGGACACGACCGTCTTTGTTGACGCCGATGGGGACGGCATCAACGACAGAATGCCGAGGATGAGACGCGACGACCTCCGCGCGCTGGATCAGGAGCGCGAACAGAGCCGCGGGCAGATGCTCAACCAGGCCATGGCGGGCCTGACAAAAGAGCAAAAGGACGAGATCAAGCAGCTGAGAACGGCGATGAGGCGCCAGGGCGCGTCGCCGGATCAGATCCACGCGGCGGTCGGGGAGAAGATTCGTTCGTACGGAGTGGCCGTTCCGGCCGACTGGGATCTGACGGCCAACGAATACGCAAACGCACGGCGCATGACGGCGCAACGGCGCGCGCAGGTGCAGGCACTTGCCGATTCGCTGCGGGCGGAGGGCAAGTCTCCCGCGGAAATTCGCGCCGCTATTGCCGCGGAATACTCCCCCGGGTACGCCGGCCCGCGCGGATCCAAAGCCATGGGCCGCGATACGGGTAGAGCCAGGCAGGACAGCCTGCGCGCCGCGGGGCGTCCCCAGATGCCAGCCGGGCGCGACAGCGTGCGCCAGCCCATGCGGCAGGCTGGTCGTGATACCACCGAAGCCCGCGGCAGGGCACCTCGTCCGGAACGCGGCGGCGGACGCAGGCGTTAGTATCGATTGGAGAGCGTTCTCGACGAAGCCGGGGTGAACTGTCACCCCGGTTTTTCGTTTTTCCTGCCTACCTGTTCCGAACGGTGCGTACGCATCGGTACGCTTCCGGCAGGGCAACGGCATCCCGTTTGCCGCCACACTCATCGCACCGGCGCTGCCTCCGGCATGCTCCGGGAGCGCGCGGCCCCAGACAGTATTCCGGACGGACGCGATGTCGCCGCGCAAAATAATTATGAACAATATCTTAGTTGCTTTCGCTCCGCGTGAGACTCCCTGTTGGCACACCCGTTGCAAGAACTGGGAGCCGGGAAGCGAGGCGCTCATCACGAGCGCTGTTTCACCGAAACTGGTTGGCCACCAGATTGCGCACACAGAGCAATGGGTTTTCGCACCATCACACACAGGGTAAGGAGCACGAACCATGAAATACGCACCGTTTTTCCTCGTCGCTGGAGCGGCGGCGTTTCTGTATGCCGCGCACGTGCCTGCGCAGGAAATCGACAACACCGGCACCGACGTGCCCGCATGGGTTGACGCGGATGGCGACGGGATCAACGACGTTGCCGCAATGCGGCGCGAACGCCGTGGCGGGAATGAAAACGCGTACGCCGAGAGCCGCCGGCAGTTGATGGCGGAACTCACCGCCAATCTGACCGATGAGCAGAAGGCGGAACTGACCGCGCTCAGGAATCAACTCCGCGAAGATCACGCCACCCCAGAAGCTGTTCAGGCCGCACTGGGCGAAAAACTCCAGTCATTCGGCATCACTCTCCCGGACGCGTGGTACCAGACACGGCTTGAGTTCGAAGGCGGGTTCACATTGACTGCCGAACAACGCGCGCAGGTTCAGGCGCTGATGGAGTCGCTGAGGACGGATGGTAAGACGCCGGAAGAACGCCGCGCCGCAGTGGTTGAGCTGCTTACATCGTACGGCATTACCGTACCAGATAACTTTATGGCACCCCCGGAACGGAGAAATGGTCCGCGCGGCGACCGTGGCCGCGGCCCCATTCTGACGGAAGAGCAGCGCACGGCCGTAGACGCGCTGGTTGCCAGCATGAAGGAAGAAGGCAAAACCCGGGCGGAAATCCAGGCCGCGGTGGGCGAACTTATGGCGTCCTACGGTATCACCGCACCGGTCCGACGAGGTCCGCCGGAGGGCACGCAGGCAGCCCGTTCTGGACTGACGAACCAGCAGAAAGCGGAGGTACAGGCTCTCGTGCGAACCATGAGGGCAGAAGGCAGATCGGCGGCGGAAATCCGTGACGCCCTCGCCGCGAAGTTCAATCAGTATGGCGTTGCCATGCCGCCACAGGGCAAGGGGCCCAGGGGACGATAACCTCTCCTCCCGGAACCCGGGCAACCTGCGAGTATCATGAGCATTCATGCATGGTAGACGATCACAACCGGGGCGGCGCTGCGCCGCTCCGGCTTCCCTTCGGGTGGGACAATGAAAAGGGTATTGTGGGTGCTTCTGGGATCCCTGCTCCCCTTCGCAGTGCAGGCTGGTTCGTTTTCCGGAGAGATCCGCACTCTGGGTGGATATGACAGCAACCCCTCCGGATATACAGGGGGTGAAGCGCAGGGTCTCGGCGCCACGCAGGCGAAACTCACCTGGCGCGTTCCTCTCGGCGACGCATCAGGGGATTTCAGGGTCACGTACCTCGGTAACCTGTCCGCGTTCACGCCACGTTCAGAATGGACCGCGCACAGCCACGAACTGAGCGGCGCCTTCAGCCAGGATCTTGAGGATAACCTGAACGTGGGGTTCCGCGGTGGCGCGGGTGGAAACTGGAACCGACCTGCGTATGACGCCTATTCGTACCGGGAGTTCTTCGGCGAAGGCTGGGCCCAGACGGAACTGGACGCGTGGCCGGTGTACGCGTCTCTGGCAGGAAACTACCGCAACTACCCCGCAAGCCCGTCGTTCGATTTCCGCGAATTCACGATGACGGCCTATACATCCCGTTACTGGGCGACGCGAACAACGTTCCGCCTCACCTTCAGCGCAACCGAACGCACCTACATCACGCAGACGATAGAGGATTTCTTCGCCGGCCAGACGAACGCAACGAGCAGCCAGTTCCAGATTTCCGCGCTGGCCAGCCAGGGCCTGACGGATCGAAGCGGACTGAGGTTCTCGGGGTGGGCACTGAGCGGATCCGGAAGGACCCGCTGGCGGGATGACTACCTCGAAGCGATGGACGACCCGTTGGCGACGCGCGGCGTGGGCGGGCGAGTCCAGTTCAGCGTTCTGGCGCCGTTGTCACTTACGTTCCGCACGTACCTCGGTGGCCAGCGCACGACTCAGGCCTACATCACTCAGACCGGCGAGTACGGGGACCACACCGACACCATCCGCGAGGCCGGCGTAGTTCTCGAAGGGAAGCTGCCCCGGATCAGCACCAGGTTGTCGTGGTCAACGGAGCTGAATGCACAACGAAGGACCTCGAGCGATCCGACGTACGCCTTCGATCGCGCCGCATTGACGGTGGGCGTGAAATACGCGTGGTAAGCGAAAACCTCTGACGCGATCCGGCCGCTACCTGAACACCTGGAAGGGCGATTGCGTAATCGCCCCGTTGATAAGCGCGATCGCCACTCCCGCCATACCGATCAACCCGACTCCGCATGCGTATCCTGCGTTCAGCACGATGGCGTATTTGAACCACTGTTCCGGCCCGCCGAACTTCTTCGCGAGGTAATACCGGCTCAACAACGCGCCCGTGAGGGACAGGAAAATGCCGTGCGGCCACGCGCCCAGACCACCGATCAGGCCGTACCACCACATCGGTGAGGCGTGCAGGAAGTGAATAATCGCATAAAGGACGCCGCCACCTATCGCCGCATACCCGATCACGTCGAACTTGATGGCATTCAGCATGGTGGAGTTGCCCTGAATCGTTGCCGTTTGCCAGAGACACGCGTTGTACGCGTTCAGCGGCCACATCTTCAGTGCGAACGGATACGCCGACGAGGGGATCGGGTTCATCTTCCAGATCACCGACCAGAACGCGAAGCTCAGGATGAACGTGATGGGAAACATGATGAACTCGACGGCGAAGTAGCTCGTGAACTTCGTCTTCGTCAGTTCGATTTCCCGGAATTTGGACACGCCACCCGAAAAGTCGTTTGCCTGAGAACCCACCCACCAGACGGCGATACCCTTGTACCCGGAAAGGATGAAAGCCGCCTGCGTAATCGGCGGGAACGCCACATGTGTACCGGCGTGCCCGATCATGCGCGCGCCGATGTAGCTGATGAACGGCGTGTAGACGAACGCGAACAGGATGTAGATCCACACGGGGAAAAGCGGCACCAGCCAGTGTGCGAGGCCAACGAAGAAGGCGCTCGTTACGAACCAGATCGCCGCCGCAAGCCACAGGGGAAGGTCGCCCCGCCCCGGGGGAGGAGCGAACGTCCCGGCGCCGCGTCCGTCCCGTTGCCTCATCAACACCTTCGTAGACTCGTACACCCCGAGGAACATGATCGGCAGGCCGACGCCGAGCGACACCGAGGTCCACAGGTCGAGGTTGTTGAGAACCGACGCCTGCACCACGCCCAGTCCGGGCCGCCAGCTTTTCAGGATACCCGCTTCCACGAGGAAAGGAGGCAGCACGAATGAGCTGAGAAACGCGCTGATCACCTGCCCGCAGATGATCGGAAACGGCACGACGAATCCCCACATGATGCCGCCGAGGTCGGTGTTGAATCCGAGCAACGAACCCGGCATGACGTTGCCGATTTCGCGGGTGAAATCCACGAAGGGGATGGGGAGGATTTCAATCGCCGTACCGAAGATGCCCGCGGTCACCGTGGGTACGCCGACGTAGATCGCGCCCCACACGAGGCCGATCATGGAGCCGATGCTGAACCACCGCCAGCGCCACGTTTCACCTTCCGATCCCTCTGCCAGCGCCGTAATTCCCTGGGCGGCGATGGGTGCGAACGGGAAGGGCAGACGTTCAACGTCGCTCGTCAGCCGGAACAGGAAGTAGTAGGAGCTGAGTGTCTGGAAGCGGCTGATGAGACTCGTGAACACCATCAGCGTGACGATGGGCAGCCAGTCCTTGTGCCAGAACGTGCGCAGTGCCACCGCTTCCGACCCGGCAGGCGGCACGGCCCACCAGATGTTCTCCGTGGTAAGCCGTTGCGCCACGCCAAGGCTCAGCGCCTCCTGCGATGACTGGAGGTAGGTGTTCCAGATCAGGCCCCCGAACGGGCCTCCGCCCACCAGCCCGCCGGCAAGGATGAACAGGATGTAGATTTCCTGCCGCTTCAGCGGCATGAAGCTGCGCCGCGCGAGCTCTGTGAACAGGATGATGGAAACCCATTCGGCCGCCGAGCCCAGCCCCGTGCCAACTACCAGACCGAGGTAGATGGAGGCCGGCATCATCACGATTGCGACGAAAAGCGCGCCGATCAGAGTGCGAGCCGTCAGACCACTTTCATACGGCGCCATCTCCAGCTCGGGGTCCATGCCGTATTTCTTGCGCTCCGCCGCAAGCTTATCCTCCTGGGTGGAGCGATCGCCCTCCGCTCTACCGCGCCCTGTCAGCTTTTTCCAGAAACCCCGGTCGTTATCCGCGTCAGCCATGGCCTACCTGTCGTCTTCCTGTTGATTCCTGCACACCGGAAACCAGACGGCGCGCCTCACGTCGTTTTCTGAGAAATCGCCCGCTCACCGTTCACGCTGTACATCGCGCGGCCCCGCTCGTTGAACATCTCCCGTTCCGCCGGTGTAAGCGTACGCCAGATCAGGAACTGCTTGCGGAGGTAGTTGACGAACCGGCGGTTCACACGATTCCACGATGGGACGTCGCCCGATTCCCGTGTGACGAGCAAACTCATCCCGAAAAGACCCTTTTCGTTCGGAACCGGCGAACTGATGAGCGTGACAAGCTCACTTACGCCAAGATCGTACGGCGCAAGCCATACCATCGTCTCGAGCATGAACCTGCCGCTGTCCGCCCAGAAGTCCACGCGGTCGATATAGAAATCGCTCGCCGATTCATCGCGGTGCGATTCGAAGAAATGCGCGAGGAAGGCGTTGACCCCCTCCAGTTCTTCATCCATGAGCGTGAACGGCAGCGCAAAAAACCATTCATCCCCGTTCGGTTCCGGCAGCTTCCACGTTCGGGCGATGTCGGGCACGCTGATTTCAGACGCCTTCTTCGCCGGGTAGATCGTGGACAGGATTACGGTAATCATCACGATAAGCGTAGAGACGATTGCGGAAAGGGAGGAGTAGTTCAGCGTCACCCCGCCCAGAAGGCCGGTCTTGTAGATCACCTGCCCCACGGTTTGCCCGAGCAGATACCCGGCGATCGCCCCCAGAACCGCGTACACCACCGCTTCCGCCATGAACAGCATTGCAATGTGCGACGGAGCCAGCCCTACGGAGCTGAAGATCCCGATTTCCCGCGTTCGTTCGAATACCGCGCCCAGCATCGTGTTCAAGACAATCAGTGCGGCGATGAGGATCGGAATCAGTACATCCTTCAGACCGCCAAGGGTGGTAAGCCCTATGGCGCTGTAGAGGAACGTCCCCTCGTTCTGGCCGACGTACATCTCCAGCGCCCACTTGGGAATCACCCGGTTCACCAGCCCCAGCGCGGTGTTGCTGTCCGGGGTTTTGATGGCTACCGAAACCAGCCCGCCGGGCAGGAGATTCAGCGGCATGAACATGCACTGCGCGGGCACAAGGTGAATGAAGGAATCCCGCTCTCCGGCGGTCGGGGCCTTCTGCGCCTGCACCACCTGGCTGATTCTATCCTGCCGCTTTGTTTCCACCAGCGCCCAGTTGACGGAAGTCAGCTCCTCGCCGTCAATGTCCTTCAACTGGCGGAGAAGCTCATCGTCAACAATGCCAATCACGCCGTACCGCACCCCATCCATGATGATTTGCGGCGCCGTGTCCTCGTCCCCCGTCACCTGGTCGCGTGTGATCCCGAGCGCGTCCGCGGCCGTCTGCGGTATCACCAGCACGCGGAAATCGCCCGGCTGGAACCAGCGCCCCGCCACGCCGGTTTTCCGGAAAATCCCGGTTACCTCATCCTCCTGAGGCTCCATGCCTACAAATCCGCTCAGAGTGTAGCTCTTGCCGTTGGGTGCGCTCAGCGTGAACAGGTTGCTCGTTGCACCCTGAATGAGCGCTTCTCGCCATCCACGGCCCACCACGATGTTCTCTTGGCCGAATTCGTTCCGGATGGAGGTGAGCGTCTCTCGCGGCCAGAAATTCCAGAATCGGTCTCGAATGAGAACACCGCTGTACGTGGGTTTCTGCGCGCTCAGCCGCACCTTGTTCACCCGCAGGAGCTCCTGCACGCTCGTGAATGACAGCACCGTGAACGTCAGCAGTATCAGTGTGAGGCAGGTCAGCGTCGTCCGGACCTTGCGTTTTCGCATGTTTGAAACACCAAGCAGAAATGCCGCGAACATCGCGCTCACGCGCCCTACATCCGCCGAAAGATACCCCTGCTGCTCCTTCTTGATCTGCTTCATCTGCGCTGTGAATTTGCCGATGATGATTGAAACGACAAACAGACTGAGCGCGAACACGGTGAACGCGAGAAGCACCATCGGCGGCGCCAGAGTGATGTCGAACGCCGGGTGAACCTGCTGGATAAGCACGAACATCAGGATGAAGATGGCGAAGAACCAGATCGCCTGCTTTTTCACGTCCGTGGACCCGATGATGAGGCGTTCCACGAAGAACGCGAACGGCAACAGCAACGCCATGTAGAACAGCACGCCCTTCAGCGCGCCGTTTGCGATACCCAGTACATCCGGCAGCACACGCGATTCCAGCGCGAGGGCGGAGCGTGCCTCGGTGAGATACGTGTCGTACCGTTTCTCCTCCAGCGCCTTCTTTGCCAGCGCGAGACGATACGCCGATGAGTCGTGAACGGCCCGGGTCTCCGCGTCGATGATTCCGTGGCGGACAAGCGTGACGAGCCGCCCCTCGTTCAACTGCCACATGTCCCGCGCCGCCTGGTAGGCAGTGTGCGTAAGCAGCGCCTCGCGCTCAACCTTGAAGCCCAGTCCCTGGCGGTGCTCCGGGATCTGTATGCTGTCCGGGGTTCCCGTCAGCATCATCCGCACGCCCAGAAGCCCCTGCGCGAAGATGATTTTGACCCTGGTGCCCTCCTCGACGAAAAATGTGTTGTCTCCCATCGCCACGTGAGAGAAGTAATGCCAGGGCTTGGAATCCGTGCGCGCCTCGTAAATATCTCCGCGGGCCAGGAACTGGAAATACCGCGGGTCGAGTAC
>JAKPPK010000110.1 GCA_029547385.1 Candidatus Latescibacterota bacterium | reverse complement strand
GTATGCCTGCAACTGAGAAAGAAAGCTCTGTTCCTGGAGTTCTTTGAGCTGGAGGTCGGTTCGTGCCTTGCGGGTACGCTCCTCCGCTTCCGCCAGATCGAGCGCGGGGAGGGCTCGCCGCAGTTTGTCAGTCGCCAGTGTGTCGAGATTGATGCGGAGAAGACGGGATGCTTCTTCCGCAGCCTCGAGAGCGGCCTGCGCCGTCTGGCGCTCCTGCCGGGCGTCATAGTACCCTTCGACGAGACGGACGTAGTCTATCGGCAGGCTCGGATCGTTTGCGGGATCGCCGCCAACCTGAATGAGATTGTGCTGCTTGCGAAACGCCTGGAGATTGTCCTCCGCACGTTCCAGACGCGCACGCGCGGAGTCGAACTGCATCGCTACAAACGCCGTCATCCCGCTTGTCTGTTGCCGGGCGTACAGGATGCACCGTTCGATAAAAAGCCCGACCGTGAGGCTATCCGTCGCATATGCGATATCAGGGGACTCTGACTCTGCAGTGAGTGTATAAAACCCCTCGTTTTTGCTGCGCTTCACCTGAAGGGACTCAATCGCCTTTGCGCTCAGGTCCGTCGCCTGAATGGGCGGCATCCCTCGCGAAATCGCGTGATCGCGGACCGCATCACGAACAGACTCACGAAAACTTCGACTTTCGAGGATTCCCATGAAAAATTCTATCGGACGTTTTCCCTGTGCGTCCGAACTTAACGAGAAAGCCATCGCTGTGGGATTGCCGCTTTCGATATAAATGGAGGAGGAGGTGGTGTAGGACGGCGCTTGCCTGCGCACGAAAAAAAGCGTGGTCAGAAACACGATGAGAAAGATAAAGAGGATCAGCCATTTTTTCCGGTAGACGACATCCACGTAGACGCGGAAGTCTTTCTTCTCATCGTGCATTATCGCGTTGCTCCCTGATACCGGATCCGACTCCCCCGTTCCCCGCGAAGAAGGAACCCTGAAACACGACCTGCTACCACGCAAAAGACTCCGCTACAGGTGCCCGCCAAAGCATAAATGTGCGGTAAAACCGGCGATCTGACCGCGCGCCATCCTGTCAAGCCCCCACCGGACGGCAGCAAGATCGAGAGTACACCACGAAACGGGGTGAAATCGCATCCCGACGTTCAGGGATCGCGAGTCGTACTCCGCGATGCCGTCTACCCACTTCCGGATGGGGTACGCACCACCCGCAAAGAACCCGTTGATGACGTGAGGGACAATGTAGTTGACATCCGCAGTGCCACGGTTCCTGTCATACCAGTCTACTGCCCACCCGCCGGTAATCACCGCATTCCCGTGTTCTCCGGGCACAGACCATGTCACAACGCCGTAAAGGGCATTGAAGATCATGAAGCCGTACATGTCCTGGAAACCGGCACCGACCGACGGCACGCGTCCCCTGCCCCGCAGTAACAGGGCCTGCATGCTGATCATACCGTCCGTGTAGAACGGCCCGGTACCCGCGGGACCCATTGCGGACGGCATTCCGCTTCCCCGGACCGTGATTTCCAGCCGCGGGATATAACCGATCGTTGCGTAACCACTGAAATACGCGCTCGGTTTGTTCACACGAAAGTACGAGAACTGCTTCGACGGGAATGCCTGGTAATCCGCGATCAAACCGCCGAATGAGAACCTTTCATTCGGAACGACATCCGCCACCGGGACGTAAAGAAGCGCCGTTGATCCGGTCAGGCCTGTTTCCGCCCGGCTTTCGCCACAAACCGCCAAGATCGCGAGAACACAGCCGCCAAAAACAACGATCGAACCCGCGAAATGCCACTTCAAAGCTTCTGAACCAGGAAATACAGCGTGAGGACCTGAATCGTCAGGCTCAACGCGGTGACGAACGCGGCGAGTGTCACGATCCTTTTTTGCACAATGATCACGTCGCCACGCCCGACGCGCGGAATCTCATCCGTCCTGCCGGCCCGTAGCAGCGACGCAAAGTCCAGTTTCTGCTCGAACACGCGGCCCCCTTCTCTCCTGATCCACCGCACGTCCGAAAGGGTGCCCGCCGTCGTTGGGCCACCTGCAAGGTAGATCATGTCGAGAACTGTCGCCCCGAAGGGAACCACGTAGGAACCGCTTCGGTTGACCTCTCCGAACACTTTCACTTTATCGGCATCCGGGGCACCACGGACAATGACGAGATCCCCGTCCTTCATCTGAACAATATCCTGCAGCCGGCCCTCAAACAGGAATCTTTCGAGATCCACGGAGATTTCTTCTGTACCGTCCAAGCCCCGTCTCTGCACCTGGATATTGCCCAGATCCGCGCTCGATTCGGGACCGCCCGCAATCCACAGGGCCCCCTGCAGATCAATGCCGTTCGGGACCTCGGTAACACCAGGTTTTCGCACCTGGCCGAGGATGTTTATCCTGATCGTGTACGTCTGTGCGTAGTCCACGAATACGTACGGGGCTGCGCGAAGCATGGTGGCGAGTTGCTGGGTGATCTGGTTTTCGAGTTCAGAAAACGTCCAGCCAATAACGTTTCGATCCGAGACGACCGGGTAGTAGATTCTCCCCTCCGGCGACACGATCACAGTCTTGTTGAATTCCGCGTACCCGA
>JAKPPK010000089.1 GCA_029547385.1 Candidatus Latescibacterota bacterium | reverse complement strand
CCTTCTTCCGGGCGCTTCGCGAGCAATCGGGTAATTTGCCGACAGTATGCGAGGATTTTGCCCCAGTAGACGACCGCTTCGCGGACCTTCGGGGAACGTACTCGAATCGGACGCGCCACAAGATCGTCAATCGGAAGGCGGAAGCAGCGCTTCTCGCGGCCGAAGCCTGGAACGCTCTCGCGGTGGAGTTTGGAAGCCTCGATTTCAGGAGCGAACTGGAGAAACTCTGGCAACGCCTGCTGTTCTCGCAGTTTCATGACACGATCGGCGGAAGTTGTACCGACCAGGTGTATGAGAAGGCACTGAAGAGGTGTAACACCGTCGTGGACCTCGCGGAGGACATCACCGACCAATCGCTGGACGTGCTGGCCGCAACCGCCGACACGGGCACCTTCCGATACCCCGTGCTCGTTTTCAATCCTTCCTGTTTTCCCCGGACGGACATCGCCGAGTACGAAATGGTGTTCAGGGAGGAGCCAACCAACTTCAGGGTCGTTCAGGCGGACGGGAAGGAGGTGCGCCACGTTATTGAAAACCCCAGGGGCTCCAAGCTTGCAACCTCGGGCGCAATTGCGACCGTACACGTGACATGGTTGGCCAGCGATGTCCCGCCATTGGGGTTCAAAGTTTTCGCCATCGAACCGATACCGGGGCGCGTGGCATCCGCTCACACCACGACTGGAAGCACTTCCGTGGAAAACGAGTGGTACCGGGTGGAGGTAGACCCGACAACCGGAGACGTCGCCCAGATAACGGACCTTTCAACAGGTTATCGCTGTCTCGACGGGGCAGGGAACGAGATCGTCGCGAGGGAGGAAAAGAACCCGAATCTGGAAGGATGCCTGGGCCTCACCGGCGAGGAAGAACGCACGAGCCACACGCCACTGGAAGTTCGAGTGGAAGTGGAGAAGAATAACCTCTTCCAACGGGTGGTTACGCGCCGCGCATTCCTCGGTTGTCAACTCGTTCGAGAGGTCTCGCTTTTCCGTGGGATCCGGCGAATTCACTGCAGGACTCGTTTCCTGGGATTTGCAGGCGGCGATGTGCTTGTATCTGTTCGTTTCCCCGCGGCCCTTTCCCGCGAGGGCGAGATAGTGCATGAGACCCCCTTCGCGATGACCACGCGCGATCGTTCTTACCATTGCGCCCAGAAGGTGGTCGACATACACGACGGTTCACGAGGATTGGCCATAATCAACATGGGGACGGCAGGCCATTTCCCGGTGGGAAATGCTCTTGACCTGATCCTTTTCCGCAGCCTCCGTGATTTTCCCGACTACTATGCGCCGCTTGCTGCCGAACACGGCGACCATTCGTTCGAATACGCAGTCATTCCACACGCGGGAGACTGGCGTGAAGGAAATGT
>JAKPPK010000087.1 GCA_029547385.1 Candidatus Latescibacterota bacterium | reverse complement strand
TGAAGGTCGGAGTTCACGTACCCGACGACCAGCGCGGCCAGCGGATCGCTGTAGGTCGGCCCGCTCGCCGGTCCATTTGTGTGCTCGTGGCAGTCAATCACAGGAATGGTTGCGATGTCCGCGCGGAGTGTTTCGTATGTGGCGTTCATGTACGTTCTCCTTCCGGATGGATGAGGCTGGTTATCAGTTTCCCGACTGGAAGAAACGATAACTCCGCTTATGTCAATGTGTTCAACGCCGCAACATTGATTCTGCGTTGTGCGTCGTGAGCCACGGCGCACCAGTTTGTTGCAGTGGATAATAAAGCAGGGGAGGAAGCGCACCAACAGACACGCAGGCTGGCCGCCATATCAATGGTTCGTACCTTGCGTGGATACCCGACCCTCGCCTTCACGCCGGCAAGGTCGTCCATCTTTCCGGCACAATGTCCGCGGGCGCCCATTTGCGGTCGCGAAACCACGGGTCTGGCGCAATAACCAACTGCCCGGGGTGCTCCGCCAACCACGCGCCCCACCAACTGAACGAGCTGTTCGCAATAATGTGGTGACGGCACCTGCTCATGAGGCGCAAGTCCTCGATTTCCTTCCCGGGACCGTTATGACAGACGAAATCCGTGGGGAGATTTGTAACAAGGTTCTCCCGGGCCCACGGAATATCATCAGAGAACACAAAGACGTGGGGCGCATCCGTGTGCCCGGCAACTACCTCCAGAGCTCGTGCGTAATACTGGAGACCGGGTGTGCCGTAGATATCTGCAAGAACGGGATTTGTCACGTAATCGCCACGCCGTATGTGCAGGCTCACGGAGTCGATTGCGTCTATTCGGGAGAGCAGTTCTGCGTTTCTCTCGTCTGGCGGGGTTTTGAAGACCAACTCCCGGCGGATCAGTTCAGCAATATCCATGAAATACCGCTCGGACTGCCAGTACCCGATCAGATACGCATCCCCTCCCACTTTGAGCAGTGCTGGATCAAACCGTTTCCACCGTTCCCTGACCACACGCCTGCGGGAGTAGGGCTTTGTTCGGTCCCGCGCCTGTCCACCCGCCCAGCGGAGGCTCCAGCGCGGCGGACATAGCTCCTCGATTTCCTCCGTCGTGGCCAAGCTGGCTTCAATCATGAAGCCGCCAAGCCCATATGCGCGTTGCGGGTAACGTTTGAACCAGAAGGTGTCCAGTTTCAATGGAACGCCGTTTCTGTGTGCTATTGCCCGGGCGGCGGCGTACTGAAAAAGCTGAGTTCCCAGCCCTCCCGTGAGCTGAACAATAACCATCGCGGCCTCAGGATTGTTTTTTGACCAGCACGAACACTCCGAGCACGTACCGCGCGCGTGCCAGGTCAGCTAGGTCCTCACGCGTGGCTCTTTTCACTTCTCTGCCATCTTTCACGGTTGTGAGCGAGGAAAGCAGAAGTCCGTTCCGTTCGGCCATATCGACGATCATTCGCGGGTCCGACACGCGATGCGCGTTGAATTCGATCCGATTGATTCCGATGGGAACTGAAAGGTAAAAAGTGCCTCCGTCGGATAACATGCGCGCCATGTTTGCAAAGCCGTGTTCGAAGCCGTCCGGATCGATTTCGTCGCCATAGCGGCCGAGGCCGAAATGTTCCAGCGCATGGAGGCAGGAGAGCGAATCGCAGTACCCCTCAAGTCCGCTGAAGTCCGCACCGGGCGCCATGAGGTCAACTTGCCGGAAGGTTACCCCCGGAATTGGCACCGCAAGCGGACGTATGTCGAACACCTCGACCTCGCGGAAGGCCGCCAAATGCGCGATGAATCCGTCAATACGGGACCCGACGTCCACATGCTTCCTTGGTTTTTCTCGAAAATCATTCGCGCAACAATAAGGTCTTGCCAGAAATAGTCGCTTTCCGTCTCGCCCGCCTGTTTGAACCAGTCCTGCAGGCACGGGGTGAACTCCACCGGCCCCTCGTACTTGCCCCTCAGCGTCCAATATCCTTTTACATACCGAGGCAAGGCTTTCAGGGACCGGAAAGTGACTTTGGGGTCAAACCCCAGTTGCGTAATCGAAAGCCAGTGCAGGCGCCGGACGGTGATCACGGTGCCCTCCGTATCATCCTCAGAATACAAGGCATCAATGACAACGCGTACCGTATCCTGAGCGGCCAGTCCACGTGACCGAGCGACCTCAGTGTTGCGTAATGCTTCTGAAAACCGGCAAAGTCATTGTTTCCGAACCGCATCCGCGCAAAAGAAGATAAATGCCTTGCGCGAATCCGATCCGCTTCGCGATTCGTCAAAAGGCGCAGTCGCTCACCAATTACCGTCAACTCCGCCTGCTCCATCAGATCTGTCTTACGCGAGACATTTCCCTGATGTACCCGTGAGGCTCCAAGAACCTCACCAAGACACAGGATCGGATGCTTCACGGCGATTCGGAGCCACAGATCGTAATCCTCCGCGCAAGGGGGATCCAATCGCATCGGTCCTGCGTTCTCCAGGATTCGCTTCGGGACGACCACAGATGAACAGGCTATCGGATTGTGTTCCAGCAATTCCGTGTATGCAAGCGGCCTGGTCTGAGCGGCCCGCGTTTTCCGAATGGTTCCCGTTTCGTCAATGGTATCCATGGGATGGAAAAGCAGCCCGGAAAAAGGGACGGGACCTTCT
>JAKPPK010000072.1 GCA_029547385.1 Candidatus Latescibacterota bacterium | reverse complement strand
AGCACTGCGCCCACTTTGGCCGCCGGCCACACGTGAACACGCGTTATCACCAGGCGCATCAGTCGAACCCTCAGACGTCAATGCCTCTCCACCGATATCTGGGTGGAGAGGCACGCGCAGGAAATATGGCGGAGAGGGCGGGATTTGAACCCGCGGTGGGGCTTTTGACCCCACACTCGCTTAGCAGGCGAGCACCATCGGCCAGCTCGGTCACCTCTCCGTTCAGCCGGAAATCAGACAATGAAGTTACGGCAAGCACGAGGAATGTGTCAAGACGAGGAAGAGTCCTTGCTTGGTGTCACGCCGTCGCATGCCTATTGTACTGACAGATCCTTGCAATGACTTAATAACACGCTGCCCCACCGGAGACATCGGATGAAGAACTCGGACGGTCCAATCATCGGCGCTATCTGCCTCAATCCCGGCAACGACCAAGCAATTGAGACACTGCGCCACATCGCGTCTCTTTCAATGACAATGTGCGAAACGATCCTCGTTCGAGGGGATACCGCGCCTGCGCGCGTGCTTGAGATACGCCGATTCCTCGATGAGGCGCAAAAACTGGGTGTGAGAGTCCTCCTCGAACCGACGTACGAACCAGACCTCTCCCGGCATCTAGGGATGCGGAACATTGGTGCCGACGGGAAAATCAGCACACGCGACAACGGATTTTGTTACCGCAACAAGGACTACCTCGCAGAGCTCTCGGTCTTTGTGGCCGAGGTCGCGCAGTTGTATGGCGACCACCCCGGTATCCTTCGGGTCGGGGGCCGCCCGGTCATCGCGATCGGACATGAGATGCAGTATCAGATAACGCCTCAAGACGGACACGGAGGCGCGGTTCGTACGATGACATGTTACTGCGGATATTGTCTCCACGGCTTCCGGGAATGGTTGCGCAGTTTGTACGGAACCATTTCTGCGTTCAACAGAGTCCACAGCCGCCAGGTGCTTTCTTTTGGCCGCGTGACGCCACCTCGAAAACCGGAACCCGATTGCCGCCTTTGGCAGGAATGGGTGGACTACCACGCAACGGCGATTCCGGAATGCATTGCGCTGCAACGGCAAATCATCGAACGAGAACTTCGTGGTGCCCTTGTGACCCACGAGATCAATGACTGGTACCCAAATACGTGGGACTGCGTGTACACCGGGAACCATTTCTGGAAGATGGGCGAAAAGCTCGAACATTCTTTTAACGACCAGTACCCCATGGAATGGGCGCCTGGATCACTTTGGCGGATCTACCTGTACACGTTTACTCAGGACGTCAACCAGAGCGCGATGGGCTTTGAACGCTCGTTCTGGACGAATGGGCAAGCATTTCCTTCGTGGCAGGGGGATTTCACCGAACCACCCGATGCGGGCTACCACGAACAGGTGTACAGCGCACTTATCCATGGTGCGAACGGCCTGATCTGGTGGTGGGGAGGGGATTATCTGCGGCGTTCAGAAGCGGCAAGCCGTGAATACGCGAAGTTGGTCCGGATAGTGGGAAACACGCGGCCTGCGAAGGATCCCGTTGCGATTCTTGCGCCATGGACCACGTTCGCACAGACGCGATCATCCGACCGTGGTGACGATCTGATGGGCGGGTATCAACTTCTCATCAGACTCGGATTCCAGGTGGAAGTTGTGGACGAGCGGCAGGTTTCAGAAGGTGTTCTCGCATCGCGCGGTTACAGGGCGCTCATAACCTGGGGCAACTCATGCGTTTCGCCAGAGGCGCGGAAAGAAATCGAAGATTTCGCTACGCGCGGAGGACTTGTTCTTGCCGACTTCGGGGATCAGAACGTTGCGCCTTTTGGCACCATCTTTCCGAGGACGATTTCCCGGAATCCAACGCGGGCGCGGGCGTACGTACTGCCGGACGGAACGACGGTGGCCGTGCGCTCGGGAGCACAGGCTCTCGCCGCCGGGAAACGTGTGGAAGTCATCGCGCGTTTCGACGACGGGCGCCCGGCGATCGTGCGACAGCCGATCGGAAGCGGCGTGCTGTGGCGCGCTGGTTCGTTCGTCGGGTTGGATTATGCGGAAGGAATGGGCGTGTACGATTGGGTCCAGCAACAGCGCGTAAGAATTGAACCTGCCCTGGAGAATCTGATAGCGGAAGAGCTCGAACGACAGGGCTTGCGACCGATCGGTTCAACGAGTAACCGAAACGCAGAGGTGGGGATCTTCCGGGTCGACTCGCGGCTCATGGTTCTCGTCGCAAACCACCTCCGCCATCCGATACAGGTCACCGTGAACGTGCGTATCCCGGGGTGGACCTCGGCAAAGGATGTCTTCTCAGGTGAAATCGCCGAATGCATTCAGGAGGGGGATGCCACCGCTTTTTCGGTGCGGCTGCCGGAGATGGGAGGACGGGCCTTCTGGTTGATGCGCTGAACCTCACCCGTTCCAGAGCGACGTGGTGAAAGTCGGTAGCTCGGAGGCAGCAACCGCACAGATGAGTTCGCGGTAATGGGTAACAGCAGTTGTAAGCTCTTCCAGTGTGATGTACTCGTCAACGGAATGAGCGCGGATGATGTCACCCGGTCCCCATACGACGCATGGAAGGCCGACCTGGTTCAACACTCCCGCGTCAGTTCCGTAGGTGACAAATTCCGGCTTCTCCTGTCCGGCGATCCGTGCAACTGTCCGGTACCACACGCCTGCAGTATCGCACACCATCGGCGGGGCCCACTTCAGCAGGTCCATGTCCGCTGAGAACCGCCGTTCCGGAGGAACTCCCTTTCGTGTGTCATCGTCAACAAGCTCGCTGATGATCCCTTCCAGTGCCGCTCGGAATGTTTCAAAGTGCCCCGTTTCGAGTGCTCGGGCGCTGATATTGACAGTGCATGAATCAGGTACGACGTTATCCGCAACGCCGCCCGAGACGCCCACGACCGTGAAGGTGGGCGGTTCTTCTCCAAAAGCCGGGTGACGTTGCGCGCACCAGGGTGCGAGGCGTTCTCCGAGAAGATTCAATAACCGGGCAGCCTGTTCTATGGCGTTGACACCGAGGTGCGGTTTGCTTGAATGGCAACTCAGACCTCGAACGGTAATTCGCACAGTCATCCCGCCCTTGTGCGCACTCACCACGCGCAGACCGGTAGGCTCACCCACCACGCACCCCACGGCGCGCTGGAAAACATGCTTGGCAGCGAGGTCCTTGATCCCTACGTGACCGATTTCCTCGTCCCCTGTTATTGCCAGCGTCAAGGTCAGATTCCTCAACACCTCTTCCGGGACAGATGCACACGCGCACGCCATCGCCGCCACCTGCCCCTTCATGTCAACCGCTCCGCGACCGTAGAGACGGTCGCCAATTATCCCCTCCGCACCGTAAGGATCATGCTGCCACTGGCCCCGCTCTCCAACGGGGACCGTATCGAGGTGACCGGAAAACACAAGGCGACGAGTTCCGTTTCCTCGTTCTGCAATCAGGTTGGTTTTTTCTGGTCCGGTTGACGGACCGTTCTGCGGGTATCTGGTGACGCGGAAGCCTTGCGAATACAGGAACGTACAGAGTTGCTGCATGACGGGGAGGTTGGATCGCGAGCTTTCGCTCGGGATCGCGACCAGTGCCTTCGTCAGGTTCACGACGGAACAGCTCAAGTCCTTACTATCCTTCTTGTCAACCGTCAAACGGAGGTGCCGCCAGCGACTCCGTGCGTTCGTACAAGAGAGTCAACACTGTCGTCGAAAACGGGAGAAAAAGGACGGTAACTCCGCGAGTTAGCAGCTCCCTTTTCAGCGCCTCCGGGACGAACTCCGTGATTGTCAGATTAAGCGCTTCGGGCAGCAGAACCGCCAAAAGCCCCAGAAGAGATAGTTTCCACGCACGTCGCACAATGCCGTACGAACGTGCGATTGCCGTGATCATCATTTTCCCTTCGATAAGCACGACCTGGTCCGTCAGAAGTGCCGCCCATGTCCACACGATGACGAATCCAAGGAACCATTCGGGGCTGATCTGCGCCACCATAAGTGCGATGGTGAGCAGAAAAAGGTTCGTCACAAGCAACTTCAGAGTTGCGACTGGAGACGCCCCGAGAAGGGAATCGGCGAAACGAGGACGTGCTGCATCGCTTCCGTTCCACACAATCCTGACAAGGGCCGCGACGCAGGGAACCGCCACTGCCGTTTCCATCACCGCGTGTACTGCGTCGGTGCCCGGAGGAAGAAACCAGAAAAGAACGTAGAAAGGGACAAGGCGCAGCGCCACAACTGCTACGGAGACGGGCAGAAAACGGAGGTATGCGCGGACTGTATCTCGAAGAAGCAGTCGAGCTGAAAGTGAAGCCGCGCGGTGCTCTTGCGGCGGGGGATTTTGCATTTCGTTCTACTCGATCACAGGGAACAAACGCGCACGTTGCGCTACTCCGCGGCAACTTTCTACTTGCCGGTTGGGCAAACCAGCCGTTTACTGGAAAACGGAAACGCCGAGAAGGAGTACGTGGCGGCTCTGCTTATTCCCCGCGGCATTCAGTGTGGCACCGTTCTGGTAGCGGTAATCCAACCGAATCCCGGCGTTCGGCACGAGAAGCCACTTGACTCCTCCGCCAAACTGCGAAAACCACCGGTTATCCGTAAGCGTCGTGGTAACCGTCCCAACTTTGGTCTCCGTCTTCGCGCCTATGTACCCGTAGCCAGCCAGACCGAAGAAAGAAAGGGAATTGAATGGACTCAGATTCCACAGGAGGTTTCCCGCCAGTGTATAATCCCGTGCCTGAAAATCCGGAACGTCTGTTGTGGATTTGCGCCACCCCGCTTCCAGTTCCGGTTGCAGGCCGAGAGGCATCATGATTCCCCAGTGGCCCATCAGTGTCAGGTCGGATGTTCCGTTATCCGCGGCGTCTTTCTGTTTCAGGTAGCTGCCGCTCAATCCATACTCTTTGTTCGCCGCGTAAATGACAGGGATGTACCCGCCCTGAGCCATGGCGTCACAGGCCAACCCGACGACGAGAAAGGCACTCAGCAATCCGTTCCTCATTCGACACGCTCCTTTGTCCATCGCGGGACGTATTACCCATTATGGTGACTGCAGCGGTTACGGCCTGAATGCTTCGCCTGGTACATAGCGCTGTCCGCCGCTTCCGTAAGAGCACGTTCGCTCGGGTAATCGGACACACCCGGAAGATAGGTCGCCGTCCCGATACTTACGGTGACGGACAACGTCTTCTCTCCGGTTTCGTTACGGAATTTCACCCGCATCGCCTCTATGTCCTGCCTGATACGCTCGGCCACGATCTTGATGCCATCCGCCGGCGTTTCAGGGCCAATCAGAACCATTTCCTCTCCGCCATAACGAGCAACAACGTCGATCCCTTTGCGCGAATTGTCTATCAGGCGGGCCGCAACGCGGCGCAGGACCATGTCCCCGGCCTGATGGCCGTACGTGTCGTTAAGTTGCTTGAAATGGTCTATGTCCAGAAACAACAACGAAAGAGGTCGTCCGTAACGAGCTGCACGCCTGAAGTTTTCGCCGAGATTTTTGTCGAAGAAAGCCCGATTGTACAACTGCGTCAATCCGTCGCGATTCGCCGTTTCCTCGACCTGTTCATAAAGCCGGGCGTTCGAAATCACCGGTGCAAGAAACGCCGCTGCCAGAACCGCAACATTAATGTAATCCTGAATCTGCTCCTCGGCACGGAAGTCGTTAAGATTCAGCACACCGATCGGGCGGTCTTCGACTTTGAGCGGCAGGCAGACTGAGTGCTTTTTCTTGTAATGGCGGCTTTTCGCTGTTCTTGCCTGTTCGTCGGGCAACAGACCACTCTTCAGGACATCGTCAATGAACAGCACCTGGTGGGTCTCAATTGCGCGTTTCATGATCGGGCTGTTTTCTTCTTTGACGACTATAGGTTCGCGCGGGTCGAGATTGGGGCGGTTGGTAATCGCGAGATGGAATTCGTTTCGCGAGGGTTCGTACAGGAAAAGGCTGAATGTTTCGGCGTTCACAAGTTCGGGAAGTCGTTCAAATGTAATGTCGAGAATCGCGTCCAGCCGCAAATGCTCGTTGACGAGCCTGCTGAAGTTCACCAGTTCACGCACCTGGTCGATTTGGAACGACTTTACGGTGAGTTCCACCTCAAGGCTGCGTTTCGTACTTACAAGATCGGCGGTGAGTCTCCTGCATCTCCGGCGTTCCACTGCATTCCGCAACATCTGTTGCGCTGCCAGTTTGCTGAACGGTTGCACCAGAAAATCAAACGCTCCTGCGCCGAGCGCTCTGGAAAAGGCGTCTTCGTTAACTTCGTTGACGACAACGACGATTTCGGCGTCAGAGGTACCTTTTCGAAACTCCGCCAGCAACTCGTACGGGTCACCATCTGGCAACTGGGAATCCAGAACAAGCGCATCCAAACGGTCGCCGAGCGTTTCGAAAAGCTCCCTTGCCTCGGTGCCTTTGTCAGTGATGATAGTGTCGAAAACCTCCTTGTCGAGCGCTTCCCGGAACAAATCCCGCGTTGCGCTGTCATGGTGAGCTACCAGCACCGTGTTTTTGGCGGCCATGCGGTCGGTCTCGTTCTGTTGCGTCGTGCCCGGGAGCAAAAAGGCTCTATTGGGAATTAAGTTTCGCTCGTTGATGATACGCGTAAGTAATTGAACCGGTCAAGAGTATCTCAATTGCTACGGGCTGCGATCCTGCGGGTTTGCCCCGCCTTGACCCTCCGCGGAGCGGAGTGGTACGTTTTAGAACGTTTTTCACGTTCTTTTTGCGCTTCCGTGGTCTATTTCTAGAAGGCACCTCGATGGCGGGTAGTGTTCAAGTCGGTTTGGTAGGTCTTGGAACGATTGGAGTCGGCGTTGCGCGTCTCCTGCTTGAAAAACGGAGCAAGGTCTTCGCCGGGGATTGCGGGCCCATCACACTGAAGCGGATTGCTGACAAGGACCTTTCAGATCGGGGGATCGATCTTCCTTCGGGCATTCTGACGGAAGACGTAAGGGCCGTGCTGGAAGAACCCGAAATCGACATAGTTGTCGAACTGGTGGGAGGAATTGAACCTGCGCGGACCTTTGTGCTTACGGCAATCGAACATGGCAAACATGTTGTGACAGCAAACAAGGCCCTTCTCTCTGCACAGGGAGAGGAGATATTCCGCGCAGCGCAGAAGCGGGGCGTGGATGTCTTGTTTGAAGCGGCCGTTGGCGGCAGCATCCCGATTATCCGCGCTCTCAGGGAAAGCCTCGGTACGAGCGCCATCCGCTCAATTTACGGCATCCTCAACGGCACCACGAATTACATCCTCACGAGGATGACAGACGACGGGGCATCGTACGATGAAATGCTGAAAGCCGCTCAGCAACTGGGTTTCGCCGAGCGCAATCCTGTGGCCGATGTGTCGGGGAAGGATTCTCTGCAGAAGCTTGTCATCCTTGCGCGGCTTGCTTTCGGCGCTTCTCTTTCGCCCGAGGAAATCCTTTGCGAAGGTATCGAACGCATTACACCCATGGATATCTCCTTCGCGCAGGAACTTGGGTACCGAATCAAACTGCTCGCCATCGCTAAAGAGCGTGAGGGCCGGATCGAGGCGCGCGTTCATCCTGCCATGATCCCCCTTTCCGGGCTGATGGCGAACGTCAAGTTCGAGTACAACGCGATAGAGGTGGTCGGCGAGGAATTCGGAACCCAGGTCTTCTACGGGAAAGGAGCCGGGCAAAGGCCGACAGCGACGGTTGTTGTTTCGGACGTCATTGATCTGGCTTTGCGAATCCAGTCAGGTGCTCCGACGTGTCGCGTCGCACCCCTTCTCGCGTCTGCCTCGAGCGTCCGACTCGTAACCGCGGAAGATCTCTTTTTGAGGCATTATGTCCGGCTGGAGGTTTTCGATCGGGCGGGCGTACTTGCCGACATTGCGCGATTGTTCGCGGAAGAGAACATCAGCATCGAATCGGTGATCCAGAAGGGACGTGCAGCTTCGGACACCGTGCCTCTGGTAATCATGACACACGAAGCCAGTGAGGCTTCCATTGAAAGGGCGCTGCGACGGCTTTCGACGCTGAATGTCGTCCGCGGGCCTATTCAGCGAATTCGCGTGGAAGAACTGGAGTAACATTGGAACCTGACGTTCAAAATCCACATTCGGCCGCGTGGCCCGGCATCATCCAGAGATACAGGCCACATCTACCGGTCACCGCAGGAACGCCCGTCATCACGCTGCTTGAAGGGAACACGCCGCTGATCCCTGCAGTCGCCTTACCGCGACTGTTTGGCGCTGACATCGAACTCTACTTCAAGTTCGAGGGAATGAATCCTACCGGTTCCTTCAAAGACCGGGGGATGACCCTTGCAATCTCGAAAGCAGCGGAGGACGGTGCGGAAATCGTGGTCTGCGCTTCGACTGGCAACACAAGCGCATCCGCGGCGGCGTACGCCTCGCGGGCCGGAATGATCTCCACGGTGCTCATACCGCGTGGGAATATCGCTCAGGGCAAACTCGCTCAGGCAATGATGCACGGCGCGGTCGTCATTCAGATTGACGGCAATTTCGACGATTGCCTTCGGTTGGTAAGAGCCCTCGCGGAAAAGCGCCCCGTTGCGATCGTGAACTCGATCAACCCGTACCGAATAGAAGGGCAGAAAACCGGTTCTTTCGAAATCTGTGAGCAGCTCGGGGGGCGGCCTCCTGACTACCACGTTCTGCCTGTCGGGAATGCGGGTAATATCACCGCGTACTGGAAGGGGTACCGGGAGTTTTTCGACAACGGATTCATCGATCGACTCCCGAAGATGATCGGGTTTCAGGCGGCGGGGTCCGCGCCCATCGTCCGTGGATCGAGAATCGAAAAACCTGAAACTATCGCTACGGCAATCAAAATCGGTGACCCTGCAAGCTGGAAGAGTGCCGTTGCGGCGCGCGATGAGTCGGGCGGACTGATAGACGAAGTGACCGACGAAGAAATCACGCGTGCGCAGAAATTGCTGGCGAGATACGAGGGGGTTTTCGCGGAACCGGCATCCGCCGCGAGCGTGGCTGGCGTTGCCAAGTTGTCGCGGAAAGGGTTTTTTCCGAAAGGCGCGCGTGTTGTGTGTATCCTGACAGGGCATGGCCTGAAGGACCCTGAACGGGCGATTGCAATAGCCGAGGCACCGGTACGGTCATCTGCGAACATAGATGCTGTGTTGGACCTTCTTGACCGCGCCGTGGAGGCGCGGAGACGTCACTCCAACCCATAACAAAGACGGAAAGCTGCTATGGGATTGATCGTAATGAAGTTCGGCGGAACGTCGGTGGCGACGCCGGAATTGATCACTCGCGTCGCACGCCGGGTCCTCGCGACGAAGAAAGAGGGAAACGACGTGGTGGTGGTCGTCTCCGCGATGGGGGATGCGACCGATGAGCTCGAGAGCATGGCCGCGAAAATATCCGTGGAGCCGGCAGAGCGGGAAATGGCCATCCTCATGATCACAGGGGAACGGGTTTCTGCCGCCCTGCTGGCGATCGCGCTCAACGAACTCGGGCAACCGGCGCGCGCCTTCACGGGCTGGCAGGCGGGAATCGTGACAGATTCGGCGTCACCCCTGCGCGCGAAAATTCGTCGCATAGAGGCTACTCGTATCCGCGAGGCCCTGCGGGAAGGATCCGTCGCCGTCGTTACGGGGTATCAGGGTGTGACGGAGGATGGCGACGAGACCGCCCTCGGCAGGGGCGGAAGTGACCTCTCCGCCGTCGCGCTGGCATGCGCGCTCAAAGCGGATGCCTGCGAAATCTACACCGATGTAGACGGCGTGTATACTACGAATCCGCGGCTCGTGAAAGACGCCAGGAAAATCCGCGCCATCTCGTACGAAGAAATGCTCGAACTTGCCAGCATGGGCGCCCAGGTCATGCAGGCAAGGTCGATTGAATATGCAAAAAAGCACGGGACTGTAATTCACGTTCGTTCATCATTCAGCGAAGCGCCGGGAACGGTTATTCGGGAGGCAGATACCGCTATGGAAGCCGTAGTTGTTCGAGGCATCGCGTACGACATGACGGAAGCGAAAATCACCGTCCGAGGTGTCACTGACCGTCCGGGCGTCGCCGCAACGCTTTTCAATCGCATGGCACAGGCCGGGATCAATGTGGACATGATCGTCCAGAACGTGTCCGAGGACGGCATCACGGATCTCTCGTTCACCGTGACGCGTCCTGATCTGAAAAAGGCGATGGATGCGTGTCTGTTGATCCAACGCGATATCGGGGCCAGAGAAATCGTTGCGGACGAGGAGATAGCAAAGATTTCTCTCGTTGGTATAGGTATGCGCTCGCACACTGGTGTCGCGGCGAAGATGTTCGACACACTCGCCTGCCATGGAATCAATATCGAGATGATCAGTACTTCCGAGATCAAGATATCGTGTATAGTCCGTGAGGCGCAGGCAGAAACTGCCGTGAAAGCGCTACACACGACGTTCGCTCTTGACCGGGAAGGCGACGAATACTGATATTTAAGCTTTGCAGTTTGCTTTTGCCTCCATAGCTCAATGGTAGAGCAGCGGACTCTTAATCCGTTGGTTGAAGGTTCAAGTCCTTCTGGGGGTACTCCTTGAACGGCACAGGTGTTTCGGTCTGCCTGTGCCGTTTTTCGTTTGTCTCCCGTCCTTGTGTTCTCAACGCCTTATTGCGCACGTTTCGTGGCGTGACCATATTCCATGACGACCATCCATCACGAGAAATGACGAGGAGTTGCAGCGCGGGTCTGGAGGTCGCTTCAAATGGAAACGAGAACCCTTGGTAGAACTGGAACGCAGCTTTCAGTCATCGGATTCGGGGGAATAGTTGTCGCCGGCAAGACACAGGCTGAAGCGGACAGATTGGTCAGCTTCGCGTTGGATTCGGGCGTAACCTATTTCGACGTCGCCCCGACCTATGGGGATTCAGAAGAACGCCTCGGACCCGCCTTGCAGGGCAAACGCGAAGGCATCTTCCTCGCCTGCAAAACGACAGAACGCACCCGAGAAGGAGCTCAACGCGAACTCGAACGTTCGCTTCGGCGCCTGCGCACAGACCATTTCGACGTGTACCAGTTGCATGGGGTGTCAAGTATGCAGGAGGTGGAGACCATTTTTGCCCCCGGTGGAGCGATCGAGACTATTGAGCGTGCGAAGACGGAAGGCAAAACCCGCTTGGCTGGTTTTTCCGCGCACTCCGAAGAAGCCGCACTTGCGCTTTTGAACCGGTACCAGTTTGACACGGTGATGTTCCCCGTAAACTGGGTCTGCTGGTCGAACGCGGGTTTAGGCGCTCGCCTTGTTCACACGGCGAAAGAACGCGGGATGGGGATTCTCGCGATCAAAGCGATGGCTCGCACAAAATGGCCGGAGAACGGGCGCCGAGACGAGTACTCCGCGTGCTGGTATCAGCCGGAAGACGACCCGGCGACGGCGAGCCTCGCGCTGCGTTTCGCCTGGTCTGAGGGCGTCACCGCGTGCATTCCGCCGGGCGATGCCAAAATGCTCCAGCTGGCAATACGGATTACGGACAACACCGCGCCTCTTTCCGAAGACGAGAGGGCATACCTGACGAGAAAGGCGCAATCGTACATCCCGATTTTTCCCCAGTAAGAGCGTTCGCGCAAGAGGTCGGTACGTGAGATGAAAGCGGCTGCTCCGTGCATGTTTGTGCGGCTGCAACCCCTCCCCATGACTCCCGGATGGCGTCAGGAATCGGCCCGACAGAGATGCGTTCTGATCCAGGCCTCCAACGCGTCGCTCACCGGGGCAGTCTCGGCCCAGTCGTCACGTGCGAAGAACCCTTCGTAGCGGCACGTAACAAGATCGTCCATGGATTTCGTTGCTTGATTGGCCGGATGGTCCGTGTGCATGTGGAGAGGGTAGTTCACATGAGGAGTGAACAACAGGATCTCGTTCCGATCCACTCGCGCAAGAATCGTCGCGGCAAGTACCGCCTGGTGTAGAAAGACCCGGTGCAGCGGGTTACCGTTGAGCAACCCTTTCAGGTCCGCACCCGTGCAAATCCTTCGCACGTTTTCTCCCCACGCACGAAGGATTCCGCGCTGCGGTTTGACCACAAGAAGTCCCGCGTTGAAGTAGGCGCGGATCTCACGCCGGTCCACAACGCTTGTAACCGGGAACACCGAATTGCGGTCCACCCCGCAAACCCGGTACACGTACTCCCAGAACCCATCCAGGGGCTCTGAAAACGGCGACCCGATCAGCGTGTGGTCGACCGGCGAGCAACCCAGCACGTGGTCATCGTCCAGCAACAACTCCGCAGGCTCTCTCAGGACAAGCGAGCCACTGTCCATCCACACGAGTAGATCGCCACTTTCTGCCACCCGCGATTCCGCATGTCCCGCCGCGACCGCCTTCGTGGCGAATGGCAGGGTGGACAACTCCACTTCCATCGCGAACACGCTCTCGATTACCTGCAAATCGTCTTTAAGAGCGTTCCACCTGCGGGAAGGACGCGATGTCTCCGGCCTCATCGCGATTATCTGGCTCGCACAAAGGCCCCCGCCGAGATCGCGAATGCTGCGTGAGAGCACTGCCGCTTGTTCTTCCGTCTCCTCGGAATCCACCAGATATGCGAAGGATACTGCGGAGAAGTTCATTTGCAGTGTTGAGTTCCTGTGGCTGACGCAGGCTCAGCCGCCTGTCGGTACCGATCGGTACGCCTGAAAAACGGAGACGACCAGTTCTGGTTCAATCGCAATTCGCGTGGGCCGGGGCCCGCGGCTTTTGGCAAACGCCGGGTTTGGCGTTAACTTTAATATTCTTCCGCTTTGGCGCGTTCGTCTAGTGGCCCAGGACGCTGGCCTCTCACGCCGGAAACACGGGTTCGACTCCCGTACGCGCTACCATTGCTCGAATCCCCTTCGCCCCCGAACTCGTCACCTACAAGACAGTGGGTCTCACACCGTCCAAATTTGCGGATCGTACGTCTCCATCGGCCCGGATGGGAAGGGATGTGCGACCGCCGCCGCACTGACTGCCAGAGCACCGGCCTCCAACACAGTTTCTGCCAGTGCGCAGACCGTCGCACCGGTGGTGATGACATCGTCCACGAGAAGAACCGTTTTTCCGCAAATAGCTCGTGGATCCTTCACGTGAAATGCACCCCGGACATTAGCCATGCGTTCAGCGCGGGATTGAATGGTTGCCTGGCGGGGAGTAGCTCTCGTACGCACGAGGGCGGTGCTTGCCAAGGGCTTTCCGAGTGCGGCCGCCACTGCCGCCGCGAGCAAATCGGATTGATTGAACGCGCGTTCTCGTTCACGAACCCTGTGCAACGGAACGGCGGCGATCACATCGGCGCTCTGCGCGTAGGGGTTCTGTCGGGCCGTTTCTGCCAGCATGTCTGCAAGAAAACGCCCGACAGATCGATTACTCCCATACTTACAGGCAAAGACGAGTTCCCTTGCCCGCACGTATTCCGTGGCTGCGATCAACGCTGTCAGAGGTGTGGGAAGATTTGCGCACGAGTGGCACGGGATCGGGTAGGAACAACGCTCGCAGCGGGCCTGCAAAGGTGCCAGTTGGGTCGTGCAGGATGCGCACAATCGCTGAGCGGTTTCCAGAGGTCTTTGGCACACCGGACACGCGGGCGGCCAGATGGCGTCAAGGAACGCTTCTGACACGCGCCGCGCGAGCATTCTCATTGCAGCCGGAGTGCCATATGGAGGGCGAAGCGCAGACTGAGCACGGCGTCCCGGAACGCGTACCACGTTGCAAGCGGCCAATTAATCCGATGGAATGCCCGGCATTCCCATTGTCTTCGGGTCTGACGCCAGAAGTTGTCCAGATCTTGCCTCGTGTAGGTCCATCGGAGCGAGAGAACGTTCACCTTCGCCACAACGATTTTCCATGCCGAAGGAACCTGCGCCTGCGCCGCGCTGTATGCCGCTTTCCAGTCTTCGATTCGGAAACGGATTCGCTTTCTCTGCAAAGCAAGTTCGTGCAGTGCATCAGCCACGCGATTTTCCACTTCCGTGCGCCGGCGCGTCTGAAGCCAGAGCTCCTGGAGCTCGCGCGAAAGGCTCCACCGGGTCACAAGCTCTTTCTTGATTTCACGGAGACGGTTCAGGAAGTAACTCCAGCGTTCTTCGCGCGGCATCCCCGGTCTCCGTTCGCAACGCTTCTTCCTGCGGATGAATCCGGTTACCATGGGATGAGCATCTTCGGAAAGGAAAGAGTTTTTGTACCACATGAAATTGGTGAACACGTTCCAGTAATGCCGCCGTGGCGTCCTTCGCATGATGGCCCGCATACGGTCGAACCGGTAAAAATCTCGCCAGGCTCGCTGGTATGTTTCGAACCATTGCGCTTTTGTCATGCGGGGGTGGTTCGTTGCGGCGTGGAATGAATCGAAACGGTTGAAATCAGAATCCATCTCTTCCCCGTTTTCCACCATACGCTTGTGGTCAACGGAACCCGGAAGAGGTGTGAGCATGAAAAAGGAAGCCTGGTCCACCTTCATTTCGTCCGCCAGGCGGCGGACATCATCCGCGACCGACTCCGGGGTATCGAACGGGAAGCCGATAATGTAGCCGACGTGAACCGCCACTCCCGCATCGTGCCAGACCTCAACCATGTGAGCGTAATCACCCACGTCGTTTTGCGTCTTTCCAGCTGCTTTCAGGTTGTCCGGGTTGATACTTTCCATACCGACAAACACCTGAGAGCATCCCGCCCTCTTCGATTTCTCCACAAACCCGGGAATCTTGTACGCCCGCACATCAATCTGCATCATGAAGGTTATGTGACGACCCTCGTTGTTCAGATCGATGATCAGGTCGAGGATGGATTCCCAGTTCTTGTTCCGGGCAAAATTGTCGTCGGTGAAGAAGTAAAAGTTTATGCCCTGGTTATAGTTTTCAATGATGGTGTTGCGAAGGTCGCTCGCCTCTCTGCATCGCATTTTCCGCCCCTGGACGTTGATAATGGTGCAGAACGTGCAGGCAAACGGGCAGCCGCGGCTGGTGTCTATAGTACCAAGATTTGAAACGGCGAAGCGTTTCATGTAGGACCGTTTCACTCGCGGAACCGGTTGTCGTTTGAGCTCCGGCGGCGTAGCAAGAAAGTTGTACAATGGCTGCAGGCGATCGTTGACCACATCTGACAGAAGGGCCGCCCATCGATCTTCCACCTCGCCGGCAACGACCGTCACTCCCGCATCCGTCAACCGCGCGATGTCCGGCGTGCCCTCCGGAAACATGGCCGTCATGCCGCTGACGTGAAACCCACCGATCATCACGCGCACACCCAGCGATGCATATTCCAGCGCGATGTCGGTCGCGCGTGCGAACTGGTTCGTCTGAACGCCGGCGAGGCAGACAACCGCACGCGTTCCCTTTCGACCCGCGTCCGCCAGGATTTTCCGCCGCGGCATCCGTTCCACTGACTCATCGACCAGAACCGTGCTAATCTTCAGGTGTTCACCCAGCACTTTTCGTTGGACCACATCGTCAGTCAACCCCGCAAGGCAGGAAAGCGTATTGCTGGGAAGAACCCCGCGCCAATGGCGAACAAGATATCCGTCGTCGTCGTAGCGCGATGGTTTGACGAGGTAAATGACGAGGCGGGAGATCTCTTCAGGTGCCGGGGTGATCGATGTATCGCCGCGCGCGAAAAGCGTTTTGTCTTCGAGAACCGGGAGTGGGCTGACCATGAATGTGTGCGACCTGTTCTGATTGATTGTGGTGCCGAATACTCAGACGTGAGGTTGCAGCTTCGTACTACAACCCAAGCCTGAATGTATGGCAATCGCGGGCCGAACGCCAAGTTCCCCTCGCGCCGGTCAGGCAGGGAGATCAGCTTTCGACTTGAGCCGCTTCAACGCGAAAAGGGAGTCGCGTTCGCGCTCTTCAAGCGTTTCTTGAAGGAATTTCACGGTTTCATGGTATTGGGGGATGAAGAAGTTCTTGAGTGCATTAACCCGTCGCTGGGTTTTCATCAGTTCAGTGGCCAGCCGCAGAGCCGCATTTTCCAGTTCCGCAAGTCGTGCGATATGTTGCAGCGCTCCGTGAAACGCACGGGCAGCCTCATCAAGTGAGCTCGTTGTTCCCGAAAGGCTGTACGAGGGCCGAAGCTCCGCCTCCGTTGCGTCTACCACCGGGAGAATTATTCCCATCACGCTGCGCTCTCGCAGGCTGATATCAATAGCCTGAGAGGTCGCCAGACCTGCCAACGCGACTTGCTCCGCGCCGTTCTCCCACGTTGCCTGTGCGAGTTTCGCGTACGCTTCGCGCAAGAGGTTTTCCATTTCGCTGCGTTCTGCTCTCAGACTATTTATGAGCTTCCTTACTTCCATGATCAGCACCTGCCGCTTCTGCTCCAGCAGCTCGTGGCCGTCCACGGCCAGTTTCAACTCATCCTTGATTCGGATGAGGTTGATCTTTGTCGCCGGAATGTTCAAACGCGGCATTTCAACAGCTCCTCACGCGGCTGATCACGTCTCCAGTGCGGTGTGTTTGATTTCCAGTCAAAAGGACCGTCTTCAATCCTTCGGCAGATACTTCGCGATCTGTTCTTCCTTCACGCGGGTAAGTTCCGAAACGGGGAGGTACTTGAGTAACTTCCACCCGAGGTTCAGTGTCTCTTCGATGGAGCGATCCTCATCCGGTGCCTGTTGAATGAACTCCTTTTCAAAATGCTGCCCGAAAGTGAGGTACTGCTTGTCGATCTCCGACAGCTCTTCCTCACCGATGACGGCAGCAAGAACTTCGACGCGTTTTACTCGCGCATACGCCGCATAGAGCTGACTCGATACGTTCCGGTGGTCTTCCCGGGTGCGACCTTCGCCAATCCCGTCGTTCATGAGGCGGGAAAGCGACGGAAGCACATTGATCGGGGGATAGATCCCTGCCCCCTGCAATGCCTTGGAGAGAACTATCTGACCTTCCGTGATGTACCCCGTGAGGTCGGGGATCGGATGCGTAATATCCTCGTTAGGCATCGTCAGCAAAGGAAGCTGAGTGATGGAACCCGTCCGCCCTTCGACCTGACCCGCACGTTCGTACAATGCGGCAAGATCGCTGTACAGGTACGCGGGGTACCCTTTTCGACTGGGCACTTCCCCTTTTGCCGTTGCCACCTCCCGCAGGGCTTCGCAGTAATTCGTCATGTCGGTAAGAACCACCAGGACGTGCATACCGACGTCAAAAGCGAGGTATTCCGCAAGCGTCAGCGCGGATCGGGGCGTAATGATCCGCTCGATTGAGGGATCATCCGCGAGTGTCAGAAATGTGGCGACGTTGTTTCCCGCTCCGCTCTCCTCAAAGCTCTTGCGGTAGAAATCCGCAATGTCGTGCTTCAGACCCATCGCGCCAAACACCACGGCAAACGGCTCCTGTTTGCCGATGATTTTCGCCTGACGAATGATCTGGGCAATCACCCGATCGTGTTCCAGTCCCGACGCTGAGAATACGGGCAGCTTCTGCCCACGCACGAGCGTGCTCATTGCGTCGATGGCAGAGATACCGGTTTGTATGAAGTCGCTCGGGTGGTGACGGAGCGTCGGATTGATTGCTGCGCCGGAAACCGGGCGCAAATCTTTCGGAATCGGTGGCGGCCCGCCGTCAATCGGCTCCGCCAGCGCGTTGAATGTGCGCCCGAGCATTTCCTCGGAAACCGGTATTCGGACCGGGCGGGCGAGGAATTTCATCTTCGTCGCGCCGATGGAGAGGCCCGTCGTGTGTTCAAATACCTGTACGACGGCGGCCTTGGTGCCGACTTCGAGCACGCGCCCGTGTTTCAACTTGCCGTCGTCCGAGACAATCTCCACCATCTCATCGTACCCGACGCCGTCGATACCCTCGATCATGACCAGAGGGCCAACTATGCGCTGTACGCCGACGTATTCCTTGCCAATTTCTGTCGCCATGGGTGTGGCCTCATTCGGCGATAAGTGCGTCAATCTGTTCGTCTATCGCTCGTTCGAGCGTATCGAATTCCTCCAGCTTGTCGTTCGGAATCCGCGATTTCATGCGCATTATTTCGTTCCGCACCGGAAGCTGCTGGTATTTGTAGATCGGGATGCTTCGCTTGACGACATCGCTTCCACGATGGTAGTAATGCAGGATGACGCTCAGCATCCGAAGTTGCTTCTCCGGAACGGAGTACGTATCCACCTCGTCAAACGCGCTCTGTTGCAGGAACGCATTTTGAAGTATCCGCGCGGTGTCGAGGATGAGTTTCTGTTCATCCGGCAGTTCTTCTTCACCGACAAGTTTCACGATCTGCTGCAATTTGTCATCGCGACGCAGGACATCCACCGTCTCTTCCCGCATTGCCTCCCAGTTGTACTTCTCCCCACCGATCTTCTTCCACCAGTCAGCAACAAATTCCGTGTACGCACTGTGGCTGTTGATGTAATTGATTGATGGATAGTACCGCGCGCTTGCCAGTTCCTTGTCCAGCGCCCAGAAGCAACCGATGAAACGGGACGTATGCTGGGTTACCGGTTCGCTGAAATCTCCACCCGCGGGCGACACAGCACCGATCACACTCACAGATCCCGTGCTTCCCCCGAGCGTCTCGACCATTCCAGCGCGTTCGTAGAACTCCGCCAGCCGTGTCGCCAGGTATGCAGGGAACCCCTCCTCCGCAGGCATTTCTTCCAGCCGGCCGGACAGCTCACGCAGCGCTTCAGCCCATCGGGACGTTGAATCTGCCATGAGCGCAACGTGATAGCCCATGTCCCGGTAATACTCCGCAAGCGTGATCCCGGTGTAAATGCTCGCCTCACGTGCGGCCACGGGCATGTCGGAGGTGTTCGCGATCAGGATCGTCCGCTCCATCAACGGCCGGTTGCTGTGCGGATCGATTAGCTTCGGGAATTCGACCAGCACCTCGGTCATCTCGTTGCCACGTTCGCCACATCCGATATACACGATGAGGTCGGCATCCGACCACTTTGCTAGCTGGTGCTGGGTGATTGTCTTTCCGGTTCCAAAACCGCCCGGAATTGCTGCGGCGCCACCTTTGACCATGGGAAAGACGCAGTCAACCACGCGTTGTCCCGTCACGAGCGGCGTATCAGCCGGCAGCCGGCGGGTCACCGGCCTCTTCTGGCGAACCGGCCATCGTTGCAGCATCATCAACGGCACTTCGTCGCCCTGTGGCGTGCGGACGCGGCAAATCTCCTGATCCACTTTGTATTTGCCCGCCGATGCTACGCTCGTCACGATCCCGGAAACGTTCGGAGGAACCATCACCCGGTGCTCGATCCGTTCCGTTTCCGGAACCGTTCCGATGATCATGCCGGGGGTAACCTCCTGCCCGTTTCGAACGACGGGAGTGAAATCCCACAGAATCTCACGCGAAAGTGAAGGAGCGCGAACACCGCGGCCGATAAATATCCCGGTTGCATCAGCGAGTGCCTTCAGCGGGCGCAGAATGCCGTCGTAAATGCTGGTTACCAGCCCCGGCCCCAGCTCCGCAGCAAGAGGGTAACCGGTGCTGTACACCGGAGATCCCGGCTTCAAGCCGGTAGTGTCCTCGTACACCTGGAGTGTAGCTTGATCACCATTCAGGCCGATGATCTCGCCGATGAGCCGTTCGTCGCCGACTTCCACCATGTCCAACATGTGGACGCCGCGCGTCTCCATGGTGCGGACAACGGGTCCACTGACCCAGCTCACTTTGCCGACAGGCTCATCGTGCATGGCTTATCCTCGTCCATATCATCGCCCGCACGTCGTCAATCACGCGCGCAAGACGATTGTCCAGTGTGTTATCGAACCTCTCGCGACCATCTGAACTCGTAACGATCACTCCGCCTATTGCCGTGAGATTCTCGTCCGAAAGCTCCACTCTTTTTCCCGATTGCTGCTGCACGGCCAGAAGAAATGGCGTGTCGACCCAGCTACGCTGGTCCGGGCGAACAACAAGAAGAACCTTCTCGCTTCTCAACGCCGTCGCGCCTTCGACACAGAGTTTCAGAAGCAGGTCCCGGCCGACGCCCGGTTGCCTGGCGTATTCCGCCAGCGCACTTCGTGCCGCCTCGATAACCTCGGCGATGCGTTTCTCCCGTTCGAGCAGGCGTTCTTTCTGGATTTTTCCCTGCGCGCTCGCCAGAAGACGCTGTTGCTCCTGCAATGCCTTTTGCTCCGCCTTCGCAAGGGCCTCTGCACGGTCCTGTGCGATCCGGGCGTCCATCTCAGCGGCAAGACGCTGACCCGCTGCGATGGCGTCCTGCATAATCTCGTATGCCTGCGCCTGAGCATCACGGATCACTGCTTCCCGGAGGCTGTCAATTGGGTTGTTCATGACGACTGCTCCAGACCGACCGCTTCCATGACGAGGGAAAGAACAGCCGAGTGTTTTGATACCGGGCCCTGCTCGTCGGGTATCTCGAGAATGAGAGGTTGGCGATGGGCAAATGCCCACCCGGTCAGCTTTTCCTTAAGGGGCATGGCAAGCCGTTCACTGATAACGAGGAGCCCGACCTCCGGCTGATTCAGCACCGCGTCCACTGCCCGTTCCGCTTCCTGGGCATCGGTCGTGGCGGTGCCTTCAATGCCGATCAGCGCGAGCCCTTTTACCACTTCCTCGCTGCCAATGCAATAGACTTTCATCACACCCTCTCGGAGCGTCGACCGATCAACCTGCCGAAGCGTAGATCATGATAGAGATGATCAGACCGTAAATCGCTATTCCTTCGGCAAGACCGACGAAGATCAGCGTTTTGCCGAGCATGTCCGGTTTTTCGCCGATCGCGCCCAGAGCGGCCGCGCCAACCTGCGCTACCGCAAGGCCCGCACCCACGCACCCCAGACCAACCGCCAAAGCCGCGCCGATCATCATGAGACCTCGATCACTCCCTGCTGCCGCTGCGGGAGCGCCTTCCGCAGCAAGCGCGAGATCTGGGAACAGCACCACCGCGGCCGCCGTGAGTATCACGGCGAGGTTCAGCATCAGCAGTGCACCGAGCACGACCTTCAGAGTCTTCATGAACCACACTCCCCTCGTATTGAAGTGATATGAGCGAACCTCAACTGGCGCGAAGCGGTGCGAACGGCAGACCCCCGCCCCGGAAAAACTTCCCGAACACCTCGTAATACTGCAAACGCAGGCACTGAATCGAAACAATCAGGCCTTCCATAACGACAACGAAGATATTGCCCACGATGAACGTGATGATATAACCGGCTCCGTGAGTAGAACCCGAGATCATGAAACCTATCGTGTGAATCGCCATGAAAAGCGCCGCATGGGTCAACCCGAACGCCGCGACACGGATGAACGAGACGGTATTGCTGAGGAAGCGGATCACCATGTCCATTGTGTCAATTAGCGCCTGGACGACAAAAAAGCCGACTCCACCTTCAACCAGGTGCTCTTTCCGCTCCGTTGCGCGGATAATCGGCTCGCGAACGAACAGCACCACAAGAGCCACGAGCGCCGCCGCCGCGAGTGCCGTCATACCCACACCCGCATAGCCTAGGGCCGTGAAAACGGCCCAGATGAGAGCACACCAGTAAAACGCCAGACCGGTCAACCCGTACTGGTCGAAAACAGCGATCCCCCATTCCTTCGCCCGCACGGCGTTGACGATGTTGAAAACAATTCCTAGAGAGAGCATGATGATTCCGAAACCGATGGAAATGCCCCCGAGAACAGCGAGATTAGACGCCATCACCGAAGTGTGGTGTTCCACAAGGGGCAAATTGATCCACGGGTTCAGCTGCATTTCTACACCAAAAACGCTCCCGTATATGAAACCGAAGATCACTGAAGAAATGCCGCACATGCCAAGAATGAGACCGAGATTCTTCACCGATGGCGCTTTTTTCGCGGCCCAGAACCCCGCACCTGCCAGTACCAACCCTTGTCCCACGTCTCCAAACATCATGCCGAACATGATGAGGTAGGTAATCGCCACAACTACGGTCGGATCGATTTCTTTCGACGAAGGAAGGGAGTAGGTTGTCACTACCTCTTCAAACGGCCTGAACACGGACGGGTTTTTGAGCCTCACCGGTACCGCGGGGTCATGTGGGTCCGGATCACGAACTTCAACGTATGCAGCAGCGCCAATGGTATCACGGATGCGTTGTGTCAGTGCCTGACTGGATTCTTTCGGCACCCAACCGGTGACGTACGAAAGGGCTCGCGTTTTTCCGAACGGCTGCTGCGCCGCCAGAAGGGTTCTCGCGGCGCGGGCCTTCTCCCAGATCTCACACAGCTCCCCCATCTCAGCAGTCGTCGTTTCTCGGAGCTGTTGCGTCAGCGTTTTTCGTTGCTCTTCAAGTTCCTCCAGCAGCTTCCAGAGTTTCTCTTCCGCTTCGCCCGGTTTGCCCGTCAAATCCTCGGGAATTTCCAGCGGCTTGAAGTTCGCGCTTGAAAGAGCCCTTTCCACCTGGTCCGCCGTAGTTTTCTGGGAGAAGACGATCACCACGTCCCATCCCGTCGCCGGACCCGGCAATCGGACCGTGGTGTGCGGCAAAGCTCCGAGGATCGCTTCTACGCGCCGAACGTTCACCTCGCTGAGAACACCGATGTGGACTGCCAGTTGCTGGGTTGACCTCAATTCTTCCAGCGTCCAATTGACCGGTGAAAGAAGCAGAAGCTCTTCGATCTGCCCGAGCGTCTTTCTTCGTTTCGTCGCAATTGCTGCCAGATCGCCCCGTATCTGTTCCGCCTGCGAAAGAATTTCCGCCACTCTTTTCTCGCAGGGTTCGAGATCGTCTTTCGGGTCCACCACCACTTCGAACGGTGATTTGTCGGATGAAAGGCGGATTTCCAGGTTTTGCGCCAGTTCTGTTACCTGGCGTTCCAGGGCCTCCCAGCGGGATATAGACGAACGCGCAGTCGCGGTATCCAGCCCGAGTTGGGTCGAAGGAGATTCGATCTGCAACACCCCTTCGGCCGCAAGCAGGCGAGTCAACTGCGTGGATTGATCATCTCGCACGATCACGCCGATTCGTGCCATCGGGATCGGTCGGAACACGACGGAACCCCTTCCTACACGAGAACATCCTGCCAGCCGGCGGTCTTCACATCGCGCCGCTTGCCTTCGTACACGCGTGTCAGATTCGTGATCTCGATCTGTTTGAGCAGCAGATATGCAACTGTGCCGCCCAGGTGGAACGGGTATCCTGCCAGACTTGCCGAGATCACCTCGCGAAACGCCCGCATCATCCCCTGTTCCACTGCAAAAAGCGATTCCGCGCCATTGAGTTTCGCGGAATACGGCGTATCACGCAACGCCGCAGAAAGATCACTGAATTTCTCGAGACCGGCCAGCGCTCGCCGATGTGAAAGCCTCAAGAACTGCCCGTGGTGAATGAGATACCCAAGTGCTTCATCACTCGGCACCGCGAAATTCAGCCGCAACCTCGCGGCGGACAGCACATTGAACACGTCAAACCATACCCCGAACATCGGGAAAATCCGCGCCCGGTCCATTCCCGTCAATGCCCGGCCGGCGAGCCACAGCTCGTGGAGCACGAGAAGGTCGAGGGCAATTTCGATCGGGAAGAGAGACCCTTGCTCCTCGACCTGATGGAGTGCGTTTTCCATCGGTGTTCGGTACGGCTCCGGCGCCTTCGAGACAGCTTCCGCAACATCAGCTGCCTGACAAAAAGCTTCTTCGTCCGCAATGTTGAAAAGATGAAGCCCCCCGAGGTATGCGCCGCGTGAGGCTGGCGGGACGTTCCGATTCGCGCAACCAAGCGCGGCTTTGAGGAAAGCCACTTCCCTCAAACGATATAGCGCCCGTACCAAAGGCCGGCTTTCCTGCGGCAGCACGAGGAGGGTGGATCGGTAATCCGCGTCGAGTTCGAGGTTCAAACGCTGGGGGAAAGTCAGTTGCTCCGCCGGCAGCGAAGCCCGAAAGTACTCGCGCGCCGAAAGGTCTGCCAGAATCGCTTCTGCGCTGGGAAGATCAGCAAGTCGCAGAAGGGTTTCCCGCGGCAGCAACATGCCGAGAAGGGCATGCGCGCGTGCATTCAAAAACGCCGAGGCTGAGGCCATGCCCCGTTCCCCCAAAAGGACCGGAATCACACCGGCATCTGACGCGGTGTTACCCAACGACGAGAGCGACGATTTCCTCGACAAGCTGCGGAGTTATGCGGCGCACTTCAGCGGCGTAGCTTGCTTTTTCAGCTTCAGCGTCGGCTTTCAATGCTTCCGTCTGACGAAGAACACCGTTCAGAAGCTCCTGCCGTCTGAGCTCCATCTCGCGCTGCATGAGAGCGTGCTCCCGGGAACGTCTCTCTTCCGCTTCGCGACGCGCACGCTCCAGAAGCTCCTTTGCCTCGGCCCGTGCATGCGCAACTAACGCTTCGGCTTCGTCCTCTACCTTCCGCATCGCAGCAAGAGCATCAGCCGCAACCGGTTCGGCAATAACTTCGGACTCCATATCTCACCCCTTGCTCAGAAGCGCGCCGCGTTGGAAATCCCTCACGTTTGCATGTTCCACATGGTTCCAATAATAGCAGCATGACGTACTCGAAGCAAGCAAAAAGCGTAACCTCCTCAGGATATTTTTCGTTGCTGCTCTCCCGCGCGGAACGGCGGACTTTTTTTCCTCACAACCCGGTCAATCGGAGTCGTGATGATTGGAGCACCGGTAGCAGGATCAGTGTGTACCTCGAGCTCCGTTTCATAGACCTCGCTCAGAAGCGCGCTCGTGATCACTTCGTCGGGACCCCCGTCGCACTGGATGCGCCCCCGGTGCAGGAGGATAAGACGCTCACACGCTCGTGCCGACAGGTTCAGGTCATGGGAAATCAGCACGATCGTGAGACCGGACTCATCGTGCAATCGCTGCAAGAGCTGGTAAATGTCAACCTGATGCCGGATGTCAAGAGCGTTTGTGGGCTCATCCAGGAGCAGGATTTCCGGCTTCTGAGCCAGGGCACGCGCGACGATGACACGCTGTTTCTCGCCCCCCGACACTTCTTCCATCGTCCGATCTCGAAGGAACCACGTATCGGTAGCCTCCATGGCCTGTCGCGCCACTTCCAGATCGTCCTCGCCCTCAATCCCGAAACGGCCAAGATGGGGTGAGCGCCCCATCAACACCACTTCGAGTGCGGTAAATGGAAACACAAAGGTCGTCTCCTGAGGCACAACGGCTACACTGCGGGCGATTTCCCGGCGGCTGAGGTTCTGCATGGGGCGTCCCGCCATCGTCACGACTCCAGACGAAGGGCGCAGGATACCCGCCATGACGCGGAGAAGCGTGGACTTACCCGAGCCATTCGGGCCGATGATTCCCACAAATTCGCCGGACCCCAGGGCGAATGTGACAGCGGAAAGGACTTCGTTCTCGCCGTATGAGAACGAGACACCCTCCAGGGCGATCGCAGATTGCATTTTGGATTCGTTCATCGAGGCGGCCGCTCAGACACATGTGGAGACGCTGTGCACGGACAATTGAGCACGCGTGAGGATCCAGTTCGCTTTTCACGCATTTCCGGAAGGCTCGCGAATAAGAAAAAGTCGTTCAATTGCGAGATGCTCTTCGGGGCTGAGTCGGCAATGGGTATCCAGCACTTCCTTTTTGTCGCTTCCCGGCCTGGCAAACCGAAAGGCAAGGTCCGTGCCGCCGCTCACGAGTTCGCATTCTGTTATCGGACAGCGCATCAATTCCCTGCTGCCGTGGGGCGAAAAACGCACAACGGATACGACCGTACCGTCGCACTCAACCTCAAACCCTTGCACTGCGCGGAACACAAGGGAAACGGCAAGCCAGATCAGCAACGCCGAAATCACGGCGAGGGGCCCGAGCCATCCCAGTACGAACAATTCCGCGCCGTTTTGCTCCCCTGCAAGTGCGGAAAGCAGGCCGGAAACACTCACAACAGCCATCAACAAACCGGCCACCAAACCACCCAGTGCAAATGCTACCTTCCTCACCCTGTCGCGTGGCCAGCAGGTTATGCGCCACGCGCCGCTGGAATGCCGCTCAATTTTCACTGCTGGAACTGCCATCTGTCTTTCGTTCCGATCCAGGAGAAGTTCTCGTCGAATCTTCAAGAACGCGGACAAATGTTCCGGGCGCGTCTCGCGGCCAACTGCAGAACGCACGAAGCCCGAAGGGGCGGCTGCAACCCGAGGCGGGTCTGATTTTTGCTCGATCCATGAAAATCAGTCCCGCCCGTTGCCACGAGACTGTAACGGGCGGCCAGAGAAAGGTAAATCGCGGTCTGTGGTTCAGAATGCTCTGGGTAAAAGCACTCGATTCCGTCGAGCCCTTGATCGCAAAGCAACCGTACCCGCTTCTCGAGTTCCTCGCCGTCACCCAGCCGAAGTTGATACGGATGAGCAAGCACCGCCAGACCGCCCGCCCCGTGAATCATGTCAATCACATACTCCGGCGGAAGTTTTTCTTTCGGAACCGCGGCTGCAGCTCCGGCATCGAGGTATTGATCGAAAGCCTCCTGAATCGTGGAGACAACCCCCTTCGAAACCAGCGCACGTGCGAAATGGGGTCTACCCAGAACGTCCCCACCGGCATATTCAGCCACTTCCTCCAGCGTTATCTGAACCCCCAGGTTGTTGAGACGCTCGATGACGCCACGGTTTCGCCGGTCGCGATTGCGTACCATTTCCGCCAATGTATCTTGAAGGTGGGGTTCACCGACGTCGATGAAGTAGCCGAGAATATGCATGCTTCCCGGTTTATGCTGCGAACTGATTTCGACTGCCGGTAGTACCACCACACCGGCTCGTTGGCCGGCTTCTATGGCACGGATGACGCCGTCGGTGGTATCATGGTCGGTTACTGCAATCGCACACAGCCCTCCCTGCCGGGCCAGGTCTACCAGATCTTCAGGTGACAGTGAACCGTCGGAAGCAGTGGTGTGCGTGTGCAGGTCAACCGGACATTCTGGGTCAATATGCACCAAATAATTCCTTTCCCTGGGAGAACCTGTGGGCAGTGATGTTTTGAGCATTCTACGCCGCCATGCGCAAGCGCATGGGTTGGTCGGCCCGTTTGTTGCTCGCAAGCTGACCCCCGACACATGGGAGTCTTTCTGCAAATGGCTCGATGCCGGTTTCGCGGGAGATATGGTCTACCTGGACCGCCGGAGAAACGAACGGCGCGACGTACGATACCTGAACCCGCGTGCCCGTTCCCTCGCCGTTTTTGCGCTGCCGTACTCCTGTGCCTCGCCCAACACGGAGACGATGCACAGCGGACTCATTTCCCCGCACGCGATGGGTGAAGACTACCATCATCGTTGCAGAAACGCGTTGAAAAGAGTTGTCGACGCGCTGCGCACGGAACTGGGGACGCACGTTGACGGATGGATCCACGTTGACACCGCTCCGATACTAGAGCGTGATTTCGCAAGGCAGGCAGGCCTCGGATGGATCGGCAAAAACACCCTGCTCATCAATCCGGATTTCGGGTCCCGATTCCACATCTGTGAAATCGCGCTTTCTATTGACATCCCTGCAACCCCGGTCGTCGTTCCAGATGGGTGCGGCGCATGCACCCGTTGCCTTGATTCGTGTCCCACAGGTGCTTTGGTTGCGCCACGGGTGCTGGATGCCCGCCGATGCATTTCGTATCTCACCATCGAATCCAAAGGCAGTATTCCCCGCGACCTCCGACCCGCTCTGGCAACGCGACTTTTCGGATGCGACGCATGCCAAGAGGTGTGCCCTTGGAATCAGAAGGCCACTGTGAGGCCCTTCTCGGACGCCACAACATTGGCAATGGACGTAGTCGAAATTCTGACTCTGGACGAAGAAAGCTTCCGCAGCCGCTTTCGCAGCTCGCCCTTCGAGCGCACCGGCCGAACGCGCCTGCTACGGAACGCGGCCGTGGTCGCGGGGAATATCAGAGCACAGAAGGCCACGGGTCCGTTGCTGCACTTACTGAAAGATACCGAACCATTGCTCCGTGAACATGCGGCGTGGGCGCTGGCGCGCGTGCGCGGACCGGAAATGGCCGAAGCCATTCAGTCGGCATACGAAAGAGAAACAGACGCGAGGGCGCGCTCGGATATGGCTCTTTCCCTGCGCGACGCACGTGAATCGTAAGGAACGGATCGACTGCCCTCCCCGCGCTGTTTCATCCCGGCGCCGGGAAACACACTGGATGGACAGACAAACCCGTATCTTTCTTTAAGCCCCCGCCGAAAAAGAAACCACGAATGGAGTACGAATGTCCCGTCCTGTTGTTGCGATCGTTGGAAGACCGAATGTAGGCAAATCCTCCCTTTTCAACAGAGTCGTCGGGCATCGGCACTCAGTCGTTGATCCCGAACCGGGTGTTACCCGTGACAGGATCATGGCGAAAACCGATTGGAATGGCAGAGAATTCCTGTTGGTCGATACCGGAGGCCTCGTACCGGGAAGCAGTGACCCGATGGAAGCGCACATCCTCGACCAGGTCCAGATCGCGATGGAGGAAGCTTCTCTGGTGCTTTTTCTCACTGACGCTCAGACCGGAGTCACCGATCTGGACGCAGAAGTCGCGCGCGTTTTGAGGAAAAAAGAGCGGCAGACCCTGCTGGTAGTCAACAAAGTTGACAATCCGGAGGCCGATGTCGAAGTCCACGCCTTCCACGCACTCGGGATGGGAAGCCCTGTGCCTGTCTCCGCCATGACCGGCCGGCATGTCGGGGACATGCTGGATCAGTTGGTGAAACGATTGCCGCCGGAGGCAGAAGGTGAGGAGCCGGAAGGCGGGATCGCAGTTGCGTTTGTGGGCCGGCCGAACGTGGGCAAATCGTCTCTCGTGAATGCGCTGATCGGGTCTCCCAGAGTGGTTGTGGACGACGTCCCGGGCACCACGAGAGACGCGACCGACACATTCTTTCAGCACGAGGGCAGATACTACACGCTGGTCGACACTGCCGGGTTGCGGCGGCAGAAGAACGTCTGGAAAACCCGTGACGCCATAGAACATTTCAGCGTGTTGCGCACTCTCAAAGCGATCGAGCGCTGCGACGTGGCGGTACTGGTGATCGAAGCGATGGATCACCTCGTCAAACAGGACAGCGATATACTCGCTCAGATCGTGGATGCCGGGAAAGCGGTCGTCATCGCCGCGAACAAATGGGATGCGGTACCGGGCAAGACATCAGAAACCGCCGGTGCATTCATGAAAGAGCTATGGGTGCGGAACCCGTTCACCGAACATGTTCCGGTCTCTCTGATCAGTGCCGCTACCGGGCAGCGCGTCGAGAAGGTGTTCTCCGATGTCCTCACTGCGTACGAGCAATGGACTCGAAGGATACCCACGAACACGCTGAACGAATGGCTCAGGGAACTCGTCAAAAAGAACCCTCCACCCATTTCCCGGAGAGGCGTCCCGCGCCTTTCGTATGTGACCCAGGTAGGTGTGCGGCCCCCGACCTTCGTGTTTTTTGTGAACAACCCGGACGCCATCGGTACCGCGGGGGAACGATATCTCGAACGATGTCTGCGGGAAGAATACGGCTTTGCGGGTACTCCGCTGAGGCTTCTGTTCAGGAAAAAGTCGAGACCCTGAGACAAGGTGCACCGGTCTCAGGGTCTCTGGCATTGCCCACCAAACGCGGATACGTGCAGAACTCCCGGCTAATCCTCTGTCAACATGCGGAAGATCGCGGTATTGTCCACGAACTGCCCGTAACGCGGATCGGTTCCATCAACAAACCGGGCAAAACGTTCGCTGCATCTCCCTTTTGCGAAGAACGGAACGAGGCTGTTCGTGTGGCCGGTGCTGTTCCATTGCATCGCGGGCATCTGGCGCAGTCCCTGGCCTTGCAATGGGTTCCACTGAATTGCTCCGTCGGCCCCAAACCCTGTTCCCGGTCCCCACAGGTATCCCGTCTCGTGGTCGGCAGTGACAACCACCAAGGTCTCGTCCCAGCTGCTTGCCGAATCTACCCATGCTACTACTGCTTCGATCGCTTCCGTGAAGCCTGCCACCTCCTCGATGAGCCGTCCGCTGAGGTTGGCGTGTCCGGCCCAGTCAATTGCGCCACCCTCAACCATCAACACAAAACCATCGGGATCGTTATCAAGAACGTTGATCGCAGCTCGCGTCATTTCCGCAAGGGTGGGAACCTTTTCATTCAAGGGCACCGCATAAGGCTCGTCGTTCGCGTAGTCCTGCCTGAGGTTCGATCCACGCTGATCCGTGCGTTTCTGCTGCAACGTTTCATGTATTTGTGGCAAGCCGAGGACCCGTTTCGGTGTCGGGCCTGCCGCCAGTTGCCGAAATGCCCGCCGCGTCTGGACGAGCTCCCATCTATCCGGGACACCGTCTCCGTCGGCATCTGCTACCGTTGTCTCGTACGTTCCGTTCGTGTCCAGGTCGAAGCGCGCGCCGGATAACAAAAGCCCCTTCCACACCTGTTCTCCTCCGACCCACCGGAAGTTTTTCGGCTCTGCCAGCGCATTCCCGTTGTCGTCGAACCATGGGTTGCCCGCCCCCATAATCACGTCCACCCGGCTTCTAAGGATCATCTCCTGGGCGATGGATTCAAGGCTACCCCTGCTCCGGCTGTGGGCCACAAACCCGGCCGGAGTCGCGTGGGATATGCCCACCGAACTCACCACACCCGTCGCCTTTCCGACATCCTCGGCAACCTCGAGAATATTCGGAACAGGATCGCCGTCAGGCCCGACTCCTATAGCGCCGTTGGTTGTTTTCGTTCCGGACGCGAGCGCGGTCGCCGCAGCCCCGGAATCTGTTGCTCTTTTTTTCAAGTAATCGAACGAAGCCCATGCTGAATCGGGTTGATATCCGTTCCCGGAAGCGGAAAACGTGGTGCATCCATATCGCACCGGGAAACGTTCGAAAACTTGTCTGCCCGAAAAAAGAGAACCCGCCTCAACCTGGTTGAAACCCATGCCGTCACCGACAAGAATGATGACGTTTTTCGGATTGCGCCGCGTGTTCCAGTTCGCGGACCATGCAGTTCCCACGGAAATCACGACACAAACGAACAGAATAATTCCCCTTTTCACGACTGACCCTTTCGGCTTTGGCCAATGAAGGAGAACCTGCGAACAATCCCCAAATGCATTCTGGTTGCGCGAGGGATCACGCGAGGCTCACAACTGCGCATGATACAAAAGATCAGGGCGAAGAGGTTCTGGCGCAACGGAAACCCACTTGATCGCTTGTTTTTGCGGGGAATGCCCTCAGCCTGGCGTACGAACGGAGCCAGGGCGAGGGAACTGCCCAAGACCCGCCGCGGACGACACGATAGCTTCCGTTTGATGGACCGGTAGGATTCACTCGAGGGCTTTCGGAGTAGTAATCCGGATCGTGCCAGTCCGCCACCCATTCCCACACGTTGCCCGCCATGTCAAGTACCCCTTCCGGCGTTGCGCCAGCGGGATAACGGCCAACGGGTTCCGTCCCACCGTGCCGGCCAAATCTGCCGCGTGCAGACGCGTAATTCGCGCGCGGCATTTCTGAGTTCTCCGGGTCTTCATTTCCCCACGGGTAGATTCGTCCTGTTGCCCCGCGCGCGGTTGCTTCCCACTCCGCTTCAGTTGGAAGACGCGCCCCGCGCCACTTCGCATACGCGTTGGCCGCATGCCAGCTGACCCAGGTCACAGGGTGCGCAGCCTTTCCCCGGGGGTATGATAGATCGTCCCAGTCTCGAAGATAGTTCCTGTCCGCCAGAGAGGGTGAGACTCGCCCCTTGCGCCATTCTGGGTTCGCGAGAAGAAACCGGCGGTACTCTTCGCACGTAACTTCCCGCCGATCTATGAAGAACGCCGAGACGTCGACGCGATGTGCCGGACGTACGTCGGCGTCGGAATGATCATCTCCCATCAAAAACGAAGTGGCCGGAATACGCACCATTTCATCAATCTGCAAGTCGTTCCGCGCGGGAAGGGCTTCACCTGCCAAATTGGCCGGCAGTACCCAACCCAACGCCATACACCACAGCGAAAAAACCCCATGCCTTCTCAGCGTGATCACCTCTCTTCCCTTGCGCGCCATTTTCGTGCCAGTGACACGCCTGTTTCGTATCTTTTTGAACGACTGGATCGGGACAAGGCAATCAACCACACCGGGTCCGACCGGTCCGTTTGCAGACAAATGTACGCGCCGTTCCAGTTCATGGTGAACGGCGGCAGACACCTTCGGAAACCGCCGCGCACGGATTCGTGTGTGCGCCGGGCCCGCACGTGCAAGCATCGCGGTATCGGAAATTACGAATGACTGGTCCTAACCTTTCCCCACCGCCATGGTTTGTGTCGGAACAGCCTCACCCTCTGATTCTGGCCTCTGCGTCTCCGCGCCGCGCCGAGTTGCTCAATCAGGTCGGAATCCGCTTTCTGCAGGCGCCTGTGGAGGTTGATGAAACCTGGCCGAAGGACCTGTTGCCCGGTGAAGCTGTCAGATCGCTGGCCAGAAGGAAAGCGAGTGTTGCCGCCACGCGGCATCCCGGAGCAGTAATCCTTGCCGCGGATACTGCCGTTTTCCTGGACTCGCAACCGCTCGGCAAACCGGCAGATGCGACGGAAGCGTATGAGATGCTGCGGCGGTTGTCGGGCCGAAAACATGAGGTCATCACGGGCATCACCATAGTAGACACCATTTCGCATTTGGAGATCTCTGATTCTGTCCTCACCGAAGTGTGGATGCGCGAAGCGAACGATTACGAGATCGCCGTGTATGCGAAATCGTCCGAGCCTCTGGATAAGGCTGGCGCATACGGCATTCAAGGCATGGCGGCGGGGTTTGTGACGAAGATATGCGGTTGCTATTCCAACGTCGTGGGTTTACCCGTAAGCCGTGTAGTGGCCATGCTGCAGCTCATTGTCGCTCGACGGAAGGAATAGGGATGTCTGACGACACCGTTGAAACCTCAGACACCTCCGAAGCGCGAATCAGTCTTGCAGACCGCTTTCGTAGATCGCGCGAAGAACGTGGGCTGAGTCTGCAGGATGTGGCGGATCGTTCGCGCATCAGTGTTACGATTCTCCAGCACTATGAATCGGGGGATTTCTCCGTCGTCGAGCCGGCGTTCGTTCGGGGGCACCTGCGGACCTACGCCCGGATTGTCGGTGTTGAAGAGCGAGAAATAGACTCAGTCTTTCCGCCGTCCGGGCTCTCCGTTTCCGGCCTGACGGCCCTGGAAGACGATGAAGCGCAGGAAGCCCTCTTCATTGAGAAACGACCTGCGCTTCCCGCAATACCATGGAAGACAGCGGCCTGGTTTGGATTGGGTGCAGCCCTGCTTGTCGCACTCTGGCTCTGGCACCCCTGGCATAGTCCGGAAAATTCATTCGCGGAATCCCCTCCCGAAGTAGAGAGCGCGGTTGCTCCAGCCCAGAAGGAAAACGCCGAGATCACCGCGCCGGCAGAAAACGACACGCTCTCAGATGAACCCGCAGTTCGACTTGCAACGCCACCGGAGTTGGCGAAAGCGAGGGTTCCCGGCGTGGTGAGAACGATGACCATAGAGGCCACCGACAGCGTTTGGGTGCTCATCGCACGAAAAGACGGCATGGTGCTTTTCGACGGGATTCTCGTGCCCGGCCAAAGTAAACAGAGTGATGTGGAAGACACGTTGCGGGTTACCCTTGGACGCTACTGGGCGGCGAGGCTTCTGCTGAATCGGCAGGCCGTTCCTACCCCGCGGCAGGAGGCTCGCAACATGACCTTCTTTTTGTGTACTCCATCGGGAATCGTGCCTCCGTGAGAAACAGGTGATGCCTCTCTCGGTTGACGTTGCGCTGCCGTTGGCGGTCGACGCCGTATTCACCTATTCCGTTCCTGAGGAGCTGTCAGACGGCGCACTCGTGGGCATGCGTGCCGTTGTCCCGTTCCGGCGAAACCTCCTTACCGGGATGATTGTTGCCGTCCACGAGAACGGTGCTGAGCCCGCCCAGCGTGTCCTGAGACCCGTAGCTGATTTCCCCGACCCTTCTCCGTCCCTCGACCCCACCATGCTTTCTCTCACTCGCTGGATAGCCGATTACTATCTGTCGAGCTGGGGGGAGGCCATACGAGCGGCGATTCCTCACGGTCTCGGAACAAACAGTGTATGGATGGTTCACCTTTCGTGCGAGAACCCTCACGTGGTCGCGGATAATCTCCAGGCGCGCTTCCCAAAAAGGGCGGAAATCCTGCGGTGTGTCGCTGAAAAAGGTCAGGTGTCACTGAAAACTCTCGCCCGCGTGTTTTCGGGGACCGGCTTTCGCTCGAATCTTCAGGCTTTGCAGAATGACGGACATGTCAAAGTCAGAGACGAAGCGGAGCCAATCGTTCTTTCCCGGGTCCGGACGGAAAAGCTGGTCCAACTGGCTCCCGCGTATCTGGATCCGGATGCAACTCGCCGTATGCGTTTTGGGGCTGAACAACTCCGGGTTATCGACGGTTTGCGGACGATTTCTGAGCCGCTTTCCGTCGCGAGTGTCCGATCTCGGTTCGGAGTTTCTACCGCCACGGTGAACCGTCTTGTTGCGCGGGGAGTCCTTAACGTAGAGGAGCACGAGGTTGACCGGGAACCTGACTATGGCGAATGCGAAGACGAAACTGGACAACTTCTGACCAACGACCAGAGGGACGCGCTCGGAGTCATTCTGCCGAACGTGGCCTCCCGGAAATTCTCCGCGGTTCTGCTGCACGGCGTTACCGGCAGTGGCAAGACGCGGGTGTATCTCGACGCAATTGAACACACGCTTGACGCAGGCCGCGGTGCCATTGTTCTGGTGCCGGAAATCAGTCTGACGCCGCAGACGGTGCGACGATTTCGGTCACGCTTCCGGGAAAACGTCGCGGTCTTGCACAGTCAGTTGACTGCCGGCGAACGGCTTGATGCGTGGCGGGCGCTCCACGAAGGAAGAAAGAAGGTGGCAGTAGGCCCCAGGTCGGCAGTATTCGCGCCCGTACGTGATGTCGGGTTGATAGTTGTGGACGAGGAGCACGACGGGAGTTACAAACAGGAGGATTCTGATCCGAGGTACCACGCGAGGGACGTCGCCGTCATGCGGGCACGAATGAGCGACAGCGTCGTGTTGCTTGGTTCCGCGACGCCCTCCCTGGAATCGCTCCAGAACGTGCGTCGAGGGAAGTACACCTACGTTCGCCTTCCGGGGAGGGTTGATGACAAACCGCTGCCGGAAGTTCAGATTGTGGACATGCGGAAAGAGCGCACAGACGGTAACTGGGGCGGCCTCTCCCGGTCGCTCCGTTCCGCCGTTGCCAGAACCATCGAGACCGGGAACCAGGCAGTCATTCTCCAGAACAGGCGCGGCTTCTCAACGGTGCTGCAATGTTCCAGGTGCGGTAGAATCGTAGAATGCCAGAACTGCCAGGTGTCGATGACATATCACCGTCCGGAAGACGCCATGAAATGTCACTATTGCGGCGATGTTCGGTCCGTCCCGAAGATGTGTCCGGAATGCAACGAAACTTCGTTACGATTCTCGGGAACAGGTACGCAGAAAGTGGAGGACGAAATCTCCAAAGCCTTCCCGAATGCGATTCTGCTTCGCATGGATCAGGACACAACCCACGGGAGAAACGCGCACCACAGATTACTGGAGAGATTCCGAAAAAACGAGGCTTCAATCCTCCTCGGAACCCAAATGGTCGCGAAGGGGCTCGACTTCCCGAACGTTACCCTTGTGGGGGTGATCTCTGCAGACATTGGACTGGGACTGCCTGATTTTCGGGCCGCCGAAAGAACGTTTCAACTCCTGACTCAGGTTGCAGGCAGGACGGGTCGCGGAAACGAACCCGGACAGGTGATAGTCCAGACGGCGATGCCGGAGGATCCGGCGATTCTGGCGGCGAGTCGGCATGATGTTGATGGTTTTGCGGAAGACGAGTTGCGAAAGCGGGAAGAGCTGGGGTACCCGCCCTTTGGGAAGCTTGTGCTGATACAGCTCCGCGGTTCAGAAAACGATGTCGTCCGTCAAGCCGCTCGCACACTCGCGGTGAGAGCGAGCGACCTCGCACAAGGAAAGGTCGAAGTCCTTGGACCGTCAGAGGCGCCCATTCCAAGAATCAACAAGCAATGGCGCTGGCACATACTCCTGAAAGGGACATCAAGTCAGAGTCTCCGCGCTATCGCGAAAGGAGTCCAAGAATCATTCAAGCGTATGCATTCACGTTTCGTGCAACTTTCCATAAATGTGGATCCCGTATCTCTGATCTAGACGCGCTTCACTGCACCGGTGGGTGCCAGACTGGCTCCAGGACCGACACGGCAACCTTCACCATCCACGATGTGCCCGGTTCGAGAAGAACCTTCCAGTGGGGAAACACCGCCGACGCCTGGTACGTTTTTTCGTACCCACCTTCCGAGAGAGACGCTGTCTCAACGGGATAACGCCACACGTCGGCCGGAACAGAAGTTTTCAAGCGGATGTCGGCGCGTTGCCAGTGGTCGACAACTCCGATCTCCCTTACCTGCGAATGCTGTCCCGAAGTCGCGAGCCGCATATCCCCGGGGCCGCGTTCGCCGTTCACCAGGTAATACCTGTCATCCGCCCACCCTGCGAGAAGACCGAAATTCCATTCAGAGCCAAAGCAACCCTCGAATATGCGATCACCATGGTTCTCGATGACGTACTCGATATTCATTCCCGGCTGTCCCGAGATCACCTCGACCCGCTTTGTCAACCTGACAGGCCAGATGGTGCTCCCCCGTCTCACTTCGCCATCCCGCACCAGCTCGATCTCTACGCGTTCACTGGACGATTGCCGAGTCCATCGGTATGATCCGGTGGAGAAGTCTCCCTCGTCTACGTACCGGACACGTGCGAACTCTTCGGCAGTGGTTCCTGGAGCAGGAAAAATGTCGATCAGGCACCACCGATTGTACCGATCGTAGTTGAGAATCTCAGCGATACCTTCCGTTTTCGCCAGCGTGACACCCGAAAGGTCAGCCGATCCGGCGCTTCCCTTCACCAGAGCCTGGGCGATCTCCTTGTGGTATACCTCTTCCCTGCGTGCCAGCGTGTCGAGCAAATTCGTGGGAAAATCACGCCAGTCCCATTCCCGCAGGGCGCCACCCGCATGCGGCGAGAAAATCAGAACTTGCCGGGCGTTCTCCACGATGAGTTCCTCCTGTCCGTCAGCGTCGAAGTCGTACGCTTCCGACAGGATACCTTCCACCGGTGCGGCGAGAGCTTCACCGGCCAACATCTCCGCGTAAGTGGCGTGTCGCAGAAAATTCAGGTAGAGCCCTCCGAATACGCCGTGCCAGTACGGGCAGTTGCATTGCGAGCGAAGTACGTGAGTGCGGGCGGCGTTGACAACGTCTTCCGTTCGCACGGAACTCGAGACACGCTTGCTGGCCCGCAACATGCGTTTGTGGAGGTTGTTGGCTTCTGGGTATTTCGCCATGAAATTCCGCCAGAAACCCATCCTCACGAAGTCTCTGCCCTCTTCATCTTCAATCTGTTCGAGAAAATGGTTCAAGGGTTCGGATACCCGGGTAGGAAGCGACCACCGCAGCATCTCCGGGTAACTTCCGGTCGGAAGGTAAACCCTCCCCGAAGGGGGATGGGAAGCCATGAATTGGCTGAACGTCTTGGTCTCCAGCCAGTCGCGCGAGGCTTCTATGCCCGCGAAAAACTCTTCGAACCACCCCTTCTGAATGATGTTTTCCCAGGTTTCTGGCCATGAGCCGAATTTCTCGCCGTCATCCGCGAAAGTCCAGCCTCTTCCGGGTTCAGATTCGTGCTTCGAGCGGAGGTAATCAAGGGTTGCGGCGACCGGTTTCCAGGGGATGGTGTACCGCATCGTGTAATCTATGGGAAATACTGCTACCGAATTTCCCTGATCCTCGGTAACGTAATACCCGTTGGCATCCTCTTTCCCCACTCCGCTTGACACAAAATGGCTCTGGTCCAGCACCGTATAGGATAGCCCCGCGCTGACTGCAAGAGACGGAATCACGGGTTCCCAGACTCTCTCCGCAAGCCAGAACCCCTTCGGGTCGTACCCGAAGCGATCACGTACGAAATCGTTCAACATTTCGAGCTGCGCCTGGGCATCCGCCGGTGGAATTACCGGTAGGATAGGCTCAAAGAAACCTCCGGAAAGAATCTCAGCCTGCCCGCGGTCGACCACCCGGCGGATTCTCAATAGGAAATCCGGGTGATGCCTTTCCAGCCACTCCAGCAAGCACCCGCTGTAATGCAGGTTCACCCTTACCGTCGGGTGGCGGTCGAGGTAGTCCAGCAACGTCACGTATGCTTGTTCATACGCGAGTTCGATCACCTCGTCGAAGTTGCCGACGGGTTGGTGACTGTGCAGGCCGATCATAAGAACAGTTTTTGGGGGCACGCTCGCCTCCTCTCGGTTATCTTGGGGCTTAGGGAAAACGAAAGCGCCGTGCAGAAGGTTCTCGCACGGCGCTCATTTCCGACCACAGGGGTTTCATTTCGCCTTTTCGGAGTTCTGAGCGACGAAATCCCAGTTTACGAGGTGGTCAAGGAAGGTCTGCACAAAATCGGGCCGGCGGTTCTGGTAATCCAGGTAATACGCGTGCTCCCAGACATCCACCGTAAGCAAGGCCTTCTGTCCCTTTGTCATGGGTGTCTCACCGTTAGGCGTACTTACGATTTTCAGCGCGCCATTATCGAGAACCAGCCACGCCCAGCCGCTTCCGAATCTCCCCACTGCGGCTGCCTTGAATTGCTCCACAAATCTGTCGTACCCGCCGAACGCCGTGTCAATGGCCGAAGCAAGGGCTCCCGAAGGCTTTCCTCCGCCCGCCGGTTTCATGCAATTCCAGAAAAACGTGTGGTTCCAGACCTGGGCGGCGTTGTTGAAAATTCCGGTTTTCGAAGGGTCATTCGCGGTGGCCAGTATGATCTGTTCCAGCGTTTTTCCTTCCAGTTCCGACCCGGCTATCAGCTTGTTCAGATTGTCAACATACGCTTTGTGATGTTTGCCGTGGTGGAAACTGAACGTTTTTGCCGAATAATTGGGTTCCAGTGCGGTGTCTGGGTACGGAAGCGAAGGAAGTTCGAATGCCATGGCGCCCTCCTTTGTGGTGAAAACATGGACGGACTTGAGAATGAAACTGTTAATTTAACGGCAAAACCATGCAAATGAGTTCCATCTCTTTCCGCCCCGAATGTGATGCGCCTCCACATGGTATTCGCCGCGGCTGTCGTCACGGATGTCATCCGAACATAACCACATCACCGGGGTTCTTCCACTGGGAAATACACGGTATACGTTTCATCCTGTATCGCATGGAGCGGCACAAATCGCACGCCGCGTGATTGCCGTGTCGTTCGGTAGGTTCGTCGCCATGTCGTCCATTCGCGCTCGTTATCCGGTGTCAGAAAGCTGCCGGGTTCATCTCTGTTTCCGGCGAGGCGCGTTTCTTCGTGAACAAGCCCCACAAGGACTTCGGGACCATCCATGAATGCCACCATATCCGGCATGTCCGGAATCGGGGAAGAGTGGAGGCTCCTGGGAATAACAATTCGGATCGTCTCCTGCTGCCACGTTCTGCGGATTGTCACGAAGGAAGAAGGCGCAACGGTGTTTGTGTCCTGACGCACACCGTTCACCCAGATCTCCATTTCTCCCGACAACCACCAGGGCACGCGCACCTGCAAAGCAAACTCGGTCTGTGTGGAACAGGACACCACAAGGTTCACCACCAGGCGCTTTGGCAACGACTGGGCAGACACCTCTGGATCAACAGTCTGTCGGGCCCGTACGACAACACCGCCCTCCCTCCGCCAGGTAACACTGGACGGGATGTAGTTCGCGAGAATCAGCCCGTCGTCAGATTTGTAAAAGCCATACGCGTTGTGCAACGTATGAGCCTGAACCAGTGTGCCGTGGCAACACCAGAAGTCATTTGTGGGTGATCCCCAGCGCTTTTTCCCACCCGCACACAGCGGGAGGAAGTACGACACCATCCCCGTCGACGGGTTCTGCTGCGCGAGGATACCGTTGTACAGATTGCGCTCGATGTAGTCCGCGTACTGCGCATGTCCAGTCCAGCGAAACAGATAATCCGCAAGCCGCATCATGTTGTAGACGGTGCAATGTTCTTGGTTTTTGTCCCCCAACCGCGCGGAAAACGCATAAGGCGGCGTCCACACCTCACCGCACGTTTGCCCCCCCGTGCAAAAGTATCCTCTGTTCGTCACTGCGCATTCCCAGTACGCCTCTACAACCCGTCTCCACCGCTCATCGCCGGTGACTTCCCACGCGCGTGCAGCGCCGTGAGCTTCGGGGATGGTCGTGTTGGCATGCTGATTTGTGAGAGCGTCTTCCCCGTTCAGAAGCCGGTCAAAAAGCCGTGGACGATCGTATCTGTACACCAGATCAAGATGCTCCTGTTTGCCTGTGACACCGTACAGATTCGCCCAGACTTCGAGCATTCCGCCTGTTTCTGTGTCAAGAATGTTGTTCATCGCGTCAGGATCGAATTTGCTCGACCAGCGAACGAACCATTCCGCGGCTTTCGAAAGGATCTCCAGAGCCTGCTCGTTCCCCGAAATGGCATACGCGTCAAAAAGACCCATCAAGGTCTTATGAACCACGTAGTGCGGTGCCCAGGTGGGCTGACCTTTTGCGGTCCATTCGAGATATGACGGGGGTATGGAGGCCACCCACTCTCCACCATTTGCCTGTTGGCATCTTGCGAGTTCCGCCACCACCTTGTTCAGCTTTGCGCGTGCTTCAGAGTCGTCGCCAGTTTCGGCGATTCTGGCGGCCGCGGATAGCCAGTGCCCGAGGAACTGCCCGCGAACCTGACACGTCGGGGATTCCCATCCCCAGTGCCGGTCTTCTCCCCAGCTTGTCTCTCCGTTATGCGTGTTGCGGAAGCTGGTCTGCCAGATCCGCGCTTCCAGATAGTGGTTCTGCAAAAGGTTCTCGTTCTTCAAACTCATCACGTACCGCCGATTCAGCTCGTAGCGGTCGCGAAAAAGCCCTGGTTCCAGTACCACATCACGCGGTGCAAACTGCTTCGACTGCGGCATCATCCGTCCTCCAAACGTGGCTCTCTCGTGTCTGCAAAAATGAGGTTAAGGACGGCCATGCCGTCCGCACAACGGGTCCGCGGCGGGTTGACTTCGCATGCCAGGTCTCGTATTTCTGAAGCGTGCAAACAGAGTCGGTCGAACCTTTGATCAGGAAGGCACGCTATGGGCGACAGGGTTTTTGAGAAACTGGCAGATCCTTCTCTTCTCGCACGGTCTCCGATTTTTATTTTCGCCGCCGACGCACTGACCGCATACGGTCTTACCGGAATCGGGATAGAGAAAACGCCGTCACCTCATTATCGCACGCGTCCGGAGTATCTCGATCTTCAGCGAGCTATTCTCGGGGACGGATATATCGACGGTTTGTTGATGTCACCTGCTGACGCGGAGAACCTGGCGTTTGAAGAAAAGTTGTTTGATTCGTCGCCCGTAACACCAATCGTACGCATGAACGCAGAAACGCGTATCTGGAGTCCTCGCCACGGTAAGTACGGTGCCCAGCCCTCGCGTCCTTTTACCACGATTCGTACGCCGGAAGCGGGCAGATACTGTGATGAGGCGATGGCCTGCGCAAAGGATTGCAAGATCAAACTCGGGCTCTACTCAATCACCCTCAACAACGATACCGATGCCGACGAACGAACCCTGAGCGCCTACCTCGATTTCGCGTGGGACGTTGCGCAGACTCCGGATTTCCATCATTTCCTCGAAGTGTTCTTGCCGAACATGAGCCAACCCGGTATGGATCTGCAGGCCATGGGCGAATACGTCGCAGACTCCATCGTGAGGACGATGGCGCATCTGCGGAAACGCCAAAGGCCGCTATTCGTAAAAACTGTGTATACCACACCGGCGGTCTGGAAGGCGCTGGTGGAGTTCGACCCCACCCTGATTATCGGCGCACTCGGTGGCCAGCGCATCAACGCGAAGCGGACCCTTGAACTCGCGCATACCACCACGGAATACGGTGGCAGGGTCATTCTGTTCGGGCGGGCGATTTTTCAGGAGGAAAACCCGCGCGCGATGTGCAAAGCGCTTCGGGCCGTGCTCGACCGCCAGATGTCACCCGCCGAGGCGCATTCGGCCTACCAGCGTACGCTCAGAGCGTGACCTCCCCCATTCCCCGATGTTGAGGACGCCAACGTGCCCATTCCCGCACTCCCCACTACTCCGTTCGGGGTAATCAAAGAAACCTGGAAGCCCTGGCTGGAAGCGCTCGAGGCCTGGCAACCGTCTCGAGAAGTCGTGCGTCCGCACCTGTACCAACCGGCGGGCGATCGAAACATCGTTCGGGAAAGGCTTTCCGCATTCCCGGGGACGATTGAGCAATACAGAAAAGCCGCAGAATCAGCGCTCGAAGCGGAAATCCCTTCGCCGGACAAAGGTCTGCGGGCGGTCGGAACCCTTATCGGCCGGGCCACCGCGTGCGCGAACTGGTGGTTATTGTCGCTGGATGAGCGAGCGGCGCGGCGTGCGTGGGAAATCTCCCTTGCGATCATGGAATGGCCCCGATGGGTTGCCGACGAACACCTTCCCTTGACGATAGACCTGAAGAGCGCGGCTGCGGTCCAGGCTTTGAGCAATGTGCTTGACAGGATGTCTGATTGGCTCCAACCGGATCAGAAAGCCACTATCGCAAACTGCCTGCAAGATCGCGGCGTTCTGCCCTTTGTTGCAATCCATGATTCACACGGGGAATGGTGGACGTACAGCCTGCACAACTGGCGATCCGTCATTGACGGCGCATTCGGAATCGCGGCGATTGCTGTACGCGACACCCTGCCGACAGACATGGTGAAGCGGGCGCTAAAACATTCCGTGATAGGCGTCCTCACGGTTCTCGACCAGGGCGACGAGGATGGCGGGTGGTACGAAGGGGTGTCCTACTGGAGCTACGGTATCGGTGAGGCCGTTCAGTTCATGGATGTGCTTCAGCGTATAACTGAGGGAAGGGTGGATTTGTTCACACACCCCTATATCGGAAAGACGGGCGACTTCTGCCTGTATGAAACCTGGCCGGACGGTCGCGTGCACAACTGGGGAGACTGCGGTGATCGCGTGAACGCCGCCGCATTGATGGCGAGGTTGGCAGCCGCCAGGCAACGCAGCGACTGGCAGGCGTACGTGCGCAAGTTCCCGGCGGCGCCGTCCATCGAGTCGCTCTTTTGGGAAGACCCTTCCCTGCAGGCTTCAGATTTGGCGTCGCTTCCCCGTGCAAAACACTTTCGCGGAACGCAAGTAGCCGTCATTCGTTCCGGGTGGGCGGATGACGATGTGATCGTCGGCCTGAAAGCCGGCAAAACGACCGCAAACCATTCCCATCTCGACATGGGATCGTTTGTCATTAACTGTGGCAGACACTGTCTTGTCGCGGACGCAGGCCATTGGCCTTACGCGCATTCCCTAGGTTTTTTTGATCTCGATTTCCCCGACGGCGCCCGCTGGGACTTTCCGGGATTGGCAACGGAGTGTCACAGCACGATCCTCATGGATGGGCAAGGGCAGCAGTACGGCGAAGGCCGTGATGCAGTTGTTGTCGCGTGCGCGGATGGCGACGACTACGCGTATGCCACGATAGACGCAACGAGCGCATATCCGAACGCAGCCCGGTTTGTGCGCTATGTGCTGTTGATCCGTCCCGACACGATCGTTGTCGTTGATGACCTCGCGTCTCCTTCGAGATGCAGGTTCGGCTGGCGGGTGGTGGTGCCGGAAGTTCCCGTGCGTGGAAACTCCATCAAAGAGTGGTCCCTGACGACGTCGGACGGCTCAGCTTCGCTCTCAATTCGGTGTCTGTTGCCGGGAGAGGAGAACGGCCTCCTCGCCGAAGTGAGCCAACTTGCGGCGTCTTACCCGGCGACGAGTACTCAGGCGAATCCCACCTGCCAGACCCTGACGTTCAGCAACCTTGTACGAGCCCGTCAGGCAACCTTCGCGGTGGCCATGCGGGTAACCCGCGGCCCTTTGATGCCTCCGGCAATTGAGGTTGAACGGATCTACCGAGGGCTGAAAATCCACGCCCTTGATGCCGGGAAAGAAACGTGGGCAATCATGTGGGGAGAACCAGGAGTCCGGAAAATCAGCACCACGCCCGGTTGACGTGCCGCAATCTCATACACCAAAGGAGCTCGGGCTTTGAACAGAATAGTCCATCAACTTGACCCCGGCAACGAAAATCCGAGAAACTCCGAAGGCAGTTTCGTTACGTTAGCGGACGGAACGATTTTGTTCGCCTACAGCCGATTCACCACTTCCGGCAGCGATTTTGGGAGCGCCGACATCGCCGCGATCTACTCACACGATGGCGGAGAAACCTGGTCGAGCGACCCGCAAATCATAGTCAGGAACACCGGCGGGATCAACGTGATGAGCGTTTCCCTCCTTCGCCTTCAGGACGGCAGAATCGCTCTTTTCTACCTCGTCAAGAGCTCTGAAAACGATTGCCGTCCCTGTATGAGAACGTCAAATGACGAAGGGGGTACATGGAGTGCTCCAATCAACGTGATCCCCACGCCAGGATATTACGTGGTGAACAACGACCGCGTCGTGCAGCTCAAATCGGGGCGGATTGTCATACCTGCGGCGTTTCACCGGCGGAAAACTATCACCGACACGTCGTGGAAAGCCGTGGATTCGCGGGGCATCATGCTGGCCTTCCTATCAGATGATGCGGGAGCCACATGGCGGGAAAGCAAATCCTGGTGGGCCCTGCCCGTGCCCGGCAATAGCGGGTTGCAGGAACCCGGGTGCGTGGAACTCACGAATGGGCAGCTGTACGGCTACTGCCGGACGGACACGGGGTACCAGTGGTCAACCGTATCACGGGATGGCGGAGACACGTGGTCCCCACCTGAACCATCTCAATTCATTTCGCCAAATTCGCCCCTTTCCATGAAACGACTCCCTCCTTCCGAGCCGGGCAAGAACGGGCATCTGCTCGCAATCTGGAACGACAAATCCCCGAGATTCGCATCACAGGTGCGGCCCAGCAGCCCCAGCGCTCGAACCCCTTTGGTAAGCGCGATAAGCGAGGATGAGGGACGAACGTGGGCGCATCATCGGCTTCTCGAAAGCGACCCGGAAAGCGGGTACTGCTACACCGCCATATACATGCTCCCAAACGCCTGTCTGTTAGCCTATTGCGCGGGGTCGAAGGCGACGGGCAGTATTCTCAACACTCTCCGCATTCGCAAAGTTGATTATTCCTGGTTCTATGCCACGTAGATTTCAGCCAGAAGACCACGCACCGTGTGTGCGTTCTGAGTGCGTTTTCCGCGGCGGAGAATGAACCTCTAAGACCGCACGTCACAGCACCCACTCCGCTCCTGTTGAAATCTCCTGCTCTATGGCGTTCTTCTCGTTTTCGTATCCGGGCCGATCCATGAGCGCGTAGGTGGCAACTTTGCCCGCCTCCACACCGGGTTGGTCAAACGGGTTGATTCCAAACAGCGCCCCCGCAACAACCGTCTGAATCTCCAGAAGCATGAACAGCTGGCCTACTGTGTACGGTCGAACCTCCCGCATCGAGATGGTCAGGTTCGGTCGGTGACGCCTTGTCAAAGCAAGGGTCGTTGCCTTCTGCTCCGCGTGAAGCAACTGGCCGAGCGTTTTGCCGGCGAAGTAATTGAAGGCTCCCAAGTCAGAAAGGTCGTTGTCCGACGGCAGAACGAGATCGTTCTGGAACGTTTCGGTTTCCACGAACGTGAACAGTTTGTCGTTCGGACCTTCGATATAAAGCTGCACCTGCGAGTGCTGGTCCGTCACGCCAAGCGCCTTTATGGGGGTTGGACCCACGTTCACGACAGTTCCATCGAGTGCCTTCTCTTTGCCAAGGCTTTCCGCCCAGAGCTGCCGAAACCAGTCGGCGACATCCTTCAGGGCGTGGGAATACGGCATCATGACTGCCAGTCGTTTTGGGGCACGGGGATGGTTGTACATCAGGTAGTGCAGTGCGGCACCTGCGAATGCCGGGCATTTCTCGGCGGGTACGCTGGCGTGGTACTCGGCCGCGTCAGCCGCCCCGGCAAGCAGTTCCTCGATATCGATTCCGCTCATCGCGGCGGAAAGCAATCCCACCGGTGTGAGAACGCTGAATCTGCCTCCAACTCCCCGTGGTATGCCGAAGGATACAAGGCCCTCGCGCGACGCAAACTTCCGGAGATCCCCCGCGACCGGGTCGGTTGTCACGATCACATGTTCCCGCCATCCCGGGCCGATTCGCGGGTGATCGTGCAGCAGTTTCTTGACGACCAGGAATGTGCTTGCCGTCTCTGCGGTGCTTCCCGATTTCGTGATGACATTGAAAAGCGTTCGGGGCAGATCCAGCGTATCGAACAAGCCGGCGATACGATCGGGATCGATATTGTCTGCAACCTCGATTCTCATGCCGCCCCGGCGATCCGCGGGCAGGAAATTGTGGTACGGGTGCCGGAGCGCCGTGTGGCAGGCAATATTGCCCAGAGCTGATCCACCGATACCGAGAACCACGAACGTCTCGAACTTCGGGCGATTCTGCTCCACGCACGCGAGGATAGCGGAAACATCGTGCTTCGGAAGATCGAGGAACGGCAGCGCACCTGCTTCTCGTTTCACTGCAATCTCGCGCTGAATCGCCCTGAGCCTGTCGTAAAGGCTTTCCAGCCGGGCACGGGCTATACCACCCTCCGATCCCACCGCTTCTTCAAAGACATTCGCCATTGCGAGGCGTACCCGCATCGAGTTTTTCCATGCCGTATCGTTCCAGGGTCTCATCCTTGTCCTCCGTCCGTATCACCAGGATTCCAGTTTTCTCGACTATTCCGCTCATGCACTCTCGTATCAATCAGGCTCATCTCGTGCGGCGTAAGGCCTTGGCTTGATTCCCACACGACGCCAAAGTGCCCCGAAAACCCGTCGGCAAGCGCGCGGATCAAATCATCAGTGGTGCCGCGCCATCCCAGTTCCCACAGGCAAGTCGTACCGACTTCCAGATTTCGGAGATACCGCTGTCGAACGTCTTCTTCCACGCGCAGGTATTCGAGGATTCGTCTGTGTGCCGTCCCTGTCAGGATCGAACCATGCTGCAGCACAGCCGTGGATGAACGGTACTGGGCAGAGCCTACGAGTTTGCGCCCGTCGACGACGATTTCCGAGCGCGCGACACTCCCGAAACATGGCGGAGCGCTTTGGCCAGGGGAGCCGGGCGACAGATGCTGCGTCACGCGGGCCACTTCTGCGCGAATTCCTGCAAGGCGTAACCCACGTGCAAGCGCTTCGCTGGTTCGTTCGTAGGTCGCGTGGATGCCCCCGGTGGCCAGGGGATGTTCCCGCGCACAAACGACGGAATAGGTCAGCTCTTCCACGTGAAAAACCGCGCGGCCACCGGTGATTCTGCGAACACAATCATACCCGTCGCGTCGCAACGCGTTCAGTTCGATTTCTTTCTGCGGGGACTGGGAACGCCCCACCGAAACGGCGTACGGCTTCCACTCGTAAAAACGGAGAATCGCCGCCCAGGGGGCGTTCGATACAAGTTGGAAGAGAACCTCATCGCAGGCCATATTCCACGCTGCTGGCGCGGGGGGCGTTACGATGAGACGCCAACATTCTTTGTCCGCGTTCATTATACACCGGTGGCGGGGAACGGTTCATCCGTATTCTGGTCGCCGCCGTTTGAAGCCCTTCGCGTCAGAAGTTCATACGCGAGCCTCGCCGCCTCTTGTTGCGCGTACTTCTTCGTTGTTCCGGTTCCGGTCCCGAGGACTTTCCCCCCGATGGCAACCTCCACCGTGAAAGTCTTCTGGTGGTCCGGCCCGGATTGTGACCTCAGCATGTATTCCGGCGGCCGTCCTCCTCCCGCCTGAACGTGCTCCAGAAGGAGACTTTTGTAATTGGTGAAGATAGACTCCGTCTCATATTCGCGTAGATGGACGAACAGGGTGGTTTCCAGGAAGCTCCGGCTCGGTTCCAGTCCTCCATCGAGGTAAATGGCGCCTACAAGAGCTTCGAAGGCGTCTCCCAGAATGGAGCGGCGCTGTCTGCCACCCATACCCTCCTCAACGCTGCTCAACAACACATGCTGATCGAGATGGATTTCCAGCGCGCAACGCGCCAGTGCGCTTTTCGATACGAGGACCGACTTTCTCTTTGTCAGTTCCCCCTCGGGTTTGTCGGGGAATTCCCGGTAAAGGAACTCCGTCGCAAGCAATCCCAGCACGGCATCGCCGAGGAATTCAAGTCTTTCGTTCGCCTGTGATACGGGGTCGTCCGGCGAATCGCCATTGGAATGAACGTAGGAACGGTGTCGCAGGGCTGCGATGAGAAGACTTTTGTCGCGGAAGGTGTACTTGATCGCGTCTTCGAGGTCGCGAATTCCTCCGGCCGAGCCGGTGCGTTGCGCTGCAGAGCCTTTTCGTGACAGAAGCCGACCTAGCCAGACCATCGAAACACATATACCTGTGGAGAACCACGGAAAACAGGGAACGCGAATCAGTCTTTCCAGGAACCGAACACGAGACTCGCGTTGTGTCCCCCGAAACCGAATGAGTTGCTCATCGCCACGTCCACGCGTTTTTCCCGTGGGGAGTTCGGGACGTAATCAAGATCACACGCGGGGTCCGGCGTGGACAGGTTGATTGTCGGGGGCAACACACCGTGGTGGAGCGCCAGTATCGTCGCAATCGATTCGACTGCGCCGGCTGCCCCGAGAAGGTGCCCCGTCATTGATTTTGTACTGCTGACGGCGAGACGATACGCGTGCTCTCCAAAGACGTTCTTGATCCCTGCCGTTTCGGCTGCGTCACCCACTTCCGTGGATGTCCCGTGAGCGTTGATGTACCCGACGCGCTCCTTCGGCATTTCCGCGTCCAGAAGTGCGTTTTCCATGCACCGTGCCATCCCCTCGCCGTTCTCGGGCGGTGCCGTGATGTGGTACGCGTCCGCCGAATACCCGAAGCCGAGCACCTCCGCGTAGATCCTCGCCCCTCTCGCAATCGCGTGGTCCAGAGTTTCGAGCACCAGTATTCCCGCGCCTTCTCCGCACACGAAACCGTCGCGATCCTTGTCGAACGGCCGGCTTGCGTGCTCCGGGTCATCGTTCCGCGTGGAAAGTGCCCGCGCCGCGCAGAATCCGGCCATCGCCAGTTCCGTCAGGGAAGCTTCCGCTCCGCCGGTCAGAACCACGTCTGCATGTCCGTTCCGCAGGACGGACACCGCGTCGCCCAGTGCATGCGCTGCCGATGCGCACGCGGACACCGTGCAATAATTCGGACCTTTGAGCCCGAAGATGATACTTATCATTCCGGCGGCCATGTCCGAAATCAGCATGGGAATCATGAACGGGCTCACCCGCCCTGGTCCACGTTCTTTCAGGACTTTGTACTGCGCCTCGAGCGTCGAAATACCGCCGATACCCGAGCCGACGATCACCCCGACCCGCGTCGGATCCATCCCGTCAACCCGCAGATCAGCGTCCTCGATCGCTTCAGATGCCGCGTACACCGCGTACTGAATGAAAAGGTCCATTCGCCGCGCTTCTTTTGCGCTGATGCGCTGCGTCGGGTCGAACCCTTTCACTTCCGCCGCGATCGTAGTCGAGAACCCCTCGGTAGGGAACCTCGTAATCGAGCCCGCGCCGCTCTTGCCGTGGAGAAGAGCCTGCCAGTACTCCTCTAGTGAATTACCTACCGGGGTAACTGCGCCCATTCCCGTGACGACTACGCGTCGGGTTTTGCCGCCCACAAAGAACTCCTTGCACGCGAAGCGAGCGAGCCAAGTCGCCCGCGGCCGAACCGACTACTCCACGTTCTTGCTTTTCAGGTATTCGATCGCGGCGCCTACCGTGTCGAGTTTTTCCGCCTCTTCGTCAGGAATCTCGACGCCGAATTTGTCCTCGAATGCCATGACGAGTTCAACGGTATCCAACGAATCTGCCCCGAGATCCTCTATGAAACGAGCCTCCGGCTTTACTTCTTCCGGTGCAACACCCAACTGCTCAACTACCAGATCGCGAACTTTGTCTTCAATCGCCATATTTTACCTCCTGGTGCCCTATGCACGTGGTGTGGCGGGTTGATGCCCTGACAAGCGGTACTTTAAATAACACTCGTTGCGATGGCACGCTCCGTTTGAACCCACCGACCCGTTGGCCGATCCGTTCACATCGCGATGCCACCATCAACGTTCAAGACGTGTCCTGTAATGTACGATGCTTCCTCTGACGCAAGGAAGACCGCTGCGGCCGCTACTTCCATCGGCGTCCCGGGCCGCCCGAGTGGAATACTGGCAAGCAACGTCGTTCTCACTTTTTCCGGAATCGTGTCTGTCATCCGGGATTCTATGAATCCGGGGGCAATGGCGTTCACGGTAATGTTACGGGAAGCGCATTCTTTGGCGACGGTCTTGGTAAAACCAATGATACCCGCTTTCGCACTGGCGTAATTCGCCTGTCCCGCATTCCCTACTTCGCCCACTATGGAGGTAATGGAAATGATACGTCCCCAGCGGGCCTTCAGCATGGGCTTCAACGCAGCTTGAGTGCACAGAAAGACGCTCGTGAGGTTCGTTTCAAGCACATCGTTCCATTGCTGGTCATTCATCCGGAGCAGCAGAGTATCCTTCGTGATCCCTGCATTATTGACCAGCACATCCAGCCGCCCCCATGTCTCGACCACCTTTGCGACGCCGGCCTCCACGTCGGAACGCTGTCGAACGTCCATGGAAATCGGCAGGGTTTCCGCACCATGCGCGCGCAGTGTTTCCAGCACACGGGCAAGTCCCGCTGATCCCGTTCGGCTCGTCATCGCCACCTTTGCGCCCGCAAGTGCGAATTTTTCGCACAGAGCAGCACCGATATCCCCGGACCCGCCCGTAACAAGCACAACTCGACCGTTCAAGTCAAACATCGCGAACTGAGTCCTGTCATTGGGTCTTCAACAGTGCCCGAATTTCTGCTGTGGTTCCAACTGTGGTGGTGGTGATCGAAGGAGCAATGCGTCTCACAAGGCCCTGCAAAACCCTCCCTGGCCCCACTTCGAAGCAGCTTGCGGAGCCGGACGATGCCAGGGAGCGAACCGTGTCCGTCCAACGTACGGGGCTGGTTATTTGTTCAACCAGCAGACTCCGGATTTCCTCAGGGTCGGTTGTCCGTTTCGCGGTAACGTTGGGAATAACAGGAATTCCCGGTGTGGAGATTTCCTCGCGTTCGAGGGCATCGGCGAACACTCGTGCCGCTTCGGCCATCAGCGGCGAGTGAAAGGCGCCGCTGACTTTGAGTGGAACAATCCGCTTGGCACCCAGTTCCGAAAGCGCGGTACCCGCGTTTCCTACTGCTTCTTCTGCTCCGGAAATCACGACCTGGTCGGGCGCGTTGTAGTTGGCAACAACTACATCACGTAGGCCCTGGACACTTTTCTCAACCGTGCGTTCGTCAAGTCCTACCACTGCGGCCATCGTCCCGGGCTTCCGGGACGCCACATCGGCCATCGCAGCAGCTCGCGCCGCGACGAGGCGCAACGCCGCCCCGAACTCCAGCGCGCCCGAGGCGCACAGTGCCGCGTATTCGCCGAGGCTGTGCCCTGCCACCACATCGGGGCGGATACCATGTTGCCGCAGAATCTCGAACACGGCCATGCTATGGACAAACACCGCGGGCTGGGTATACCGGGTGTCGTTCAGTGTCTCCGCAGGGCCCGCGAAGCTGGTCGATGTCACCGGCCACCCCAGAAGGGCGTCCGCGTCCTCATACGTCCGCCGCGCCGCGGGGAACTCCGCAAAGAGATCCGCACCCATTCCCACGTATTGGGAGCCTTGGCCGGGAAAAAGGAACGCAATCCCCATCTGTTCCGTACCTACATTCGAGCCAGCGCCGCGCCCCAGGTCATTCCGGCGCCAAACGCAACCATAAGCACGATATCTCCGCTCCGCATCCGCCCCGAGGCTTTGGCCTCGGCCATCGCCACGGGAATCGTGGCCGCAGAGGTGTTTCCGTACTCCTGTATGTTCACTACGACCTTGTCCATGGGGATATTCACACGTCTGGCAGTAGCCTCGATTATGCGCATATTCGCCTGGTGGGGGATGAGCAGCGTGATATCTTCCCCGGAGAAGCCCGTCTGCCGAAGAATCTGCTCCGCCGCATCACCCATCGCCGTCACCGCACGTTTGAAGACATCCTTACCGGACATCTGGAGATAGTTTTCCTCTTCCTTCGCGACCGGCTTCGTCCCGCCGCCGATACGACAGAGCATCTCCGGTTGCACGCCGTCCGAGCGTATGTACGTGCCCAGCACGCCTGCGCTCTCCTCGTTTCCGGCACAGGGCGCGAGAAGGGCTGCCCCTGCCGCATCGCCAAAAAGGACGCACGTGTTCCTGTCCTTCCAGTTGACGATGCGAGACATCGTCTCCGCGCCGATGAGTAGCACGTTCCGATTGGCCCCGCTACAGATGAGGCTTTGCGCGAGGTGGAGACCGTACAGGAAACCTGAACACGCCGCATTGATATCCACGGCAGCCGCGTTGCGGGCACCCAACGCGTTCTGAACAAGGCAGGCCGTAGCCGGAAAGCCAATGTAGGGCGTCAGCGTCCCAAGGATGATCATGTCGACCTCCTCAGGTTCAACGCCTGCATCGAAAAGCGCTTTTCTGCCCGCTTCAGTCGCGAGAGTCAACGTATTGGTGTCGTCGTCCGCGACATGCCTTCGCTCTATTCCAGTCCTGGTCCGAATCCACTCATCGCTGGTATCTACGAGCTTCTCGATGTCATGATTACTCAACACCTTGGTCGGGGCGGCGGCACCCAGCCCTTTGAAA